>NZ_JAKEVJ010000007.1:0-66647 GCF_022398425.1 Shewanella sp. Isolate7
AATTAAAAATACTAATACAGTTATCGAGCGTTTTAACAAGCTAGAATGATCAATGATTTATTACGATTGGTATAATAAAAAAAGGCTCGCCGGGTTGAGCCGACGAGCCTTTGTCTGTTGTCTGAATTATTGTTTACTGAGCGAAGCCGACCGCATCGATCTCCACCTGCTTCACCTGACCGTATTCGGCGGCGATGTCGGCGATCTTGCTGGCGTTACCGATCAGCACAAATTGCAGCTTATCCTGAGGGAAGTAGCTCTGCACCAGACGCTGGGTCTCTGCCAGAGTCAGGCCATCGACATTCTTCTGGAAGTCGTTGATGAAGCTGTCGTCGAAACCATAGAGGTACATGCTCGACAGCAGACCAGCCAGCTGAGCACTGGTCTCGAACTTAGGCGGGAACTGCCCCTTCACATAGGCCTTGGCCGAATCTAGGGTCGGCTGATCTATCCCCGTCTGCCACAGACGCGCATAGGTCTTCAGCGCCAGGTCGATCGCCTCCTTGGTGGTGTCGCTCTTGGTAAAGGTGCTGATCTTGAACACGCCCCCCTGGGAATAAGGGGTAAAGGCCGAACGGGCACCATAGGTCAAGCCGGCATTCACCCTCAGCTCGTCGTTGAGCCATGAGGTGAAACGACCGCCCAGTATGGTGTTCACCACCTGCAGGCCAACATAGTCTGGGTTTTTACGGCTAATGCCCTTGCCACCAATCAGGAAGGTAGTCTCGATGGCATCGCCCTTGTTGACCAGAAGCACCTTGGCGGCGTCTACCGGCGGCTGACCCTCGGCCAGATCTTGCTTGGCGATCGCCTCACCGTTGTGCCAATCGCCAAACAGCTTGTCGAGTCTCGCCTTCATCTTGCCTGGCTCGAAATCGCCGACCACAGAGATGGCGACGTTTTGCGGCTGATAATAGCTCTTGTGGAAGGCGCGCAGCTGGTTAACCGTCAGCTCTGCCAGTGAGTCACTATTACCCGAAGCCGGATTGCCATAGGGGTGATCGCCAAACACCAGCTTGTCAAAATAACGATGGATCACCTGACGTGGGCTCTCCTTCTCCTGGGCCAGACCCGCTATCTCACGCTGACGCAGCTTATCGAACTCGCCGCCATCGAAATCCGGCGCGCGCAGCAGATCCCGCACCAGCGGCAGCATCTTCTCCGTGTCTTTCGCCATGAAGTCGGCGTCGATGAAGCTGCCCTCTTTACCGGCATCGGCGGCAATCGAGGCACCGAGGAAGTCGACCATCTGCTCGATATCAGACTTACTCTTGCCGTTAGCCCCCAGCAGCAGCGACTTGGCGGTCATGCTGGCCACACCTGAGGTGGTGTCCTTGACCGCACCGGCGCGCACCACGGCGCTAACGGTGATCAGCGGCACCTCAGTTTGTGGCATCAGGTAGACAGTCATGCCATTGGCCAGTTGGTACTGCTCATAGGCGGGCATGCTGAAGCCGCCGGTATCGACCGTCTGGCTGCTTGTGGTCGCGGCGCAGCCCGAGAGGGCTAAGGCGCCGGCCACCATGGCTGCCGTGCCCAGCTTGGCAAATCCTTGTGGAATCTGAGTCAATAGGGTCTTCATTGGTCACTCTCCTCTGTGGCCGCCAATACTGCAACCGTGCGGTTAGCACGACGTAGGTAGGTTTGCGCAACACGCTGAATATCTTCTGGGGTCACCTTGTTATAGGCCTCAGGCGCGTTAAATAGCTTTTCAAAGCTGCCGAAATAGAGCTCGTAAGTCCCTAAGGTATTGGCCTTGCCATTAATGGTTTCCATGGCGCGGTAGAAGTTCATCAGCTTGATATTCTTCACCTTCTCCAGCTCATCCTGGGTCACGCCTTCGCGGGCGATGCGGTTGATCTCACCTATCATGGCGCCTTCCAACTCCTGAGCGTTAACGCCTGGGTTGGCAACGCCCATCACATAGAAGAGGTTAGGGTCGAAGCTCATCGGCATATAGGTTTCCACCTCGATGGCCACCTGCTTCTCCACCAGCCCTTGATAGAGGCGCGAGCTGTTACCTGTGGTCAGGATAGAGGAGAGCAGATCCAGGGCGTAGTAGTCCTGATTCGAGGTTGCCGGCACATGGTAGGCCAGCATCACGTTAGGCGTGCTGACCGAAGCCTTCTGCACGAATACGCGGCGCTCACCCTTCTGCAGCGGCTCGACCGTCTTCACCTCACGCGGCGGTGTCTGCGCCGGAATAGGGGCGAAGTACTTGTTGGCTAAGGCCTTAACCTCGTTGAGCTTCACATCACCGGCGATCACCACCACGGCGTTGTTGGGCGCATAGTAAGTCTTGTGGTACTGCACCAAGTCGTCCTGGGTCCAGGCGGCGATATCAGACTCGTGACCTATGACAGACCAGCTGTAGGGATGGGCACGAAAGGCGGCGCCCTTGATCTCTTCCTGCAGGGTACGCCAGTTGGAGTTTTCCAAGCCTGTGGTACGCTCCGAGGCCACCACGCCACGCTCACTCTCTACCATCTCAGGATTAATATCCAGATGAGCGATACGATCGGCTTCGAGATCGAAGATGGTCTCCAGCGCGTTGGCCGGGAACCAGTCGGTGTAAACGGTCAGGTTCTCTGTGGTGTAGGCGTTGTTGGCACCGCCAGCGGCTTCCATGGTGCGGTCGAACATCTTAGGACCATACTTCTTGGAACCGTTAAACATCATGTGTTCGAAGAAGTGGGAGATCCCTGTGATGCCCGGCACCTCGTTACGGGATCCCACCTTCCAAAATAGATACATGTTGGCATTTGGGATGGAGGCATCTTCGAGCACCATGATCTTCATGCCATTATCGAGTGTGAAGCTTTTTATGTCTTCGACCTGGGTTGCCTGCGCCCCCATGGAGGAGAGGAGTCCTCCAACGGAGAGGCACAGCGCGATAATCTTTCGCATCATCTGTCGTTCCCTCATTCGTGAGCAGATAGAATTTATCTCTATATCGAGGGCCGCCAAGGCGAACGCCCTCATGATTCGAGCACAAAATACCAATCGTAGTAAATAAGTGCTCGTCCTAGCGTGTTAAAACACTCGACAACTGCGTTATAATTTTTGATTGTAGAATAACTACTTATCTAAAAATTCTGCCTTGTTCTCAAGAGTTTTTCTTAGGCTATATCTGATCACTTACTTACTGTGATTGGTATAAGAGGCGAAATTATAAATGAGATCAAGCCTGTTGTAGCAACAATCGATTAAGAGAATTGTAACTTATTGCTTTTATGCCATGCTTAGACACAAACCTGACCACACCTAAGCCGAGGGAACGCGCCTTGCCACACACCACAGAGATAGATCTGGCCTATCTGAACCGCATCAACTGTAATACCGAGGCCCAGCTGCAAGTTCTCACGCCGCTCAGGCCCATCAGGCTAAAGACCCGGCTGATCGGCATAGACCCGGACAACGCCATCATCCTCGCCTTAGGACAAGACAAATACTGGCAGGCCGCCCAGGATTACATCACCCAGGGACAAGGGGTGGTGGTGCGCCTGATCAACAGCGACGACCCCGAGGCCAACATCCTCGCCTTTCGCAGCCAGATCAAGACTTTGCTCAACAATGCCGGACGCTGGTTGGTGGTGAATTATCCCAAGGAGTTGCAGAGTGTGGCCCTGCGACAACACAGCCGCATCCCTGTCCACCTGGCCGCCTCGATACATGAGCGCACGGCAGAGGGTCACGCCAGCCATGTCTGCTCCAGCGGCTACCTGCAGGATGTCTCGGTAACAGGGGGCGCCTACATGGGCGAAGAGATAGAGGGGGGCAGCCTGAACAAGGGTTACCTTTTAGAAGTCAAATTTGAACAGACACCCGAGACGCTCAGCGTGCCCATCATATTGAAAAATATTCAGCCGCCCGAGCCGGGACGTAGCCAGTATCAATATGGCTTCATCTTAGACGAAACCCAAGGGGAAGAAGTGCCCAGCGACTTTGCCCAGAAGGTGATCATCAACCACCTGATGCAGCAACCTAAGAGCTAATGGCATCCAGCTTAGTAAAGAAGACCACATCCTTGTCGATCACCTCTAGCCGCCAGTTAAATTGGCTGGCAATCCACTCGAAGGTGGCGGTGCTGTAGAAACGGATATGGGTCTGATCCTGCTTGTAATGCCAGTTGGCAAAGGCGGCCTCGCCAAGTACCCGCTTGGTCATGATTGCCAGGCAGGCCCCCGGCTTCAACATGCCGTCCAGGCGCTTCAACAGGGCCGAGGCATCGGCCACATGCTCTATCACCTCTGTCATGGTAATAAAGTCATATTGCCTTTCTAGCAGATTCTCGTCGGGAAAGTAGTAGAGATCATAGTTGTCCATGGCGATTCCCGCCTCGCCCGCCATCACGCTGATGGTCGGCCCAGGGCCACAGCCAAAGTCCAGCCCGCTATGGTCACTGGTTAATCGCGCCCGCAGGGGTAACCAGGTGCGCCCCAGGAAACGCCGGTAGCCCAGATCCTTACTGTCGTTTTGGTGATGATCGTAAAACGCCTTCTCGGCTTCGGCGCTTAGGAGGTACTGGTCGGAAACGCTCACCAACTGGCACTGGTTACAGATTTCATATGCTCTGTGCTTATCGCGATGAAAGCACGCCAGGTTTTCACTATGACAAAGGGGACAAAGACTCACAGGGCTTCCAATTAACTTTTGGGTTTGGGTTTGGGTTTGGGAATTTTCCGATCTTGGGCGGCGGCTTCGCGCGCCTCTTTAAGGTATTTCGACTCTCGACTCTCACGCTCGTTAAACTGACGCTGAGCCTTTTCTCGCTGCGACTCCTGCCACTCGCCCGATTGCTGACGCTCAAGCACGGCCTGCTCCCTTGCCTGAGTGGCATTGGCCGCCTTTCTGGCCTTCTCCAACTGCTCCGCCTCCGTCTGGCGAGCAATCTTGCTGGCCTCTTCGGCCTTAGGGCTCATGCGCTTATACTCTTTCGCCGCGAGAGCCAAGCTCAGGCTGGCCAGCAACACCAAGACGATGCAAGAAATTGAGCGGGTCAACATGACAGTTATCCTTAACCAGATGAGGGTCTGGGCAGATTCTATCACTATCGGCGCCACAAAACTGAAAAACCTCAAATCCGGCTCAGTTAAGAGATTTGTTAACAAAGATCATAAAAATGATTGAAAAACCGTGCAAATACCTATCCTTAGGTTTGAGTCTCGTTTAGATTCGCGGTATTTTTAACCCTATTGGCAAAGAGAAGACCAGCAAAGGCACCATAAGCGCTGCTCATTGCCCCATTTGCGAGCCACCTCATGGAGCACCCTATGGGCCCTTGGTTAACCAAACTGACGCAGCTTAGCAGCGCGCAGCCTGAGATTCAGCGGCAACTCGACAGTTGGCGCCGGGACGAGTACGCATGCTTAGCCATACTCAAGGGACACGCCTTCATCGGCGCCAGTCAGGGCACGCTGGATTATTTCGATACCCAGCGGGACAGCTTTATCACCGCCACCCCCTATGACTTCTCGCCGCGAATTCAAGCCAACGGCATCAACAGCATAGAAGTGGCGCAGCAACTGATCGAACGTGTGCAACAGGGCGAGGTCGTCAGCGTCAACTGGCTGCACATGAGCCAGCTGGGGCGCGAGCTTCCCACCCGGGTCACCATGCTGCCGGCACGGCTCGAGGAGAGTCAGGTGATCTTGGTACGTTTCGAACCCGCCGATCGCCGCGCCAAACACCGTGAAAAAGCGTCCAACGGTTTTGACCGACTGCCGGCTCAGCTGGTTTCCAGCATCCTGGAGGACAGCGCAGAGGCCGTCTACATCAGCAACCACGAGCACAAGATCATCGCGGTCAACAAGGCGATGTGTCGCATCTGTGGCTATAGCGCCGACCAACTGCTTAACAAGAGCCCGCTGGATCTACAGGGATTTTGTGAGGTCAGCAATAGGCAATCCGACTTCCTGCAGAGCCTGGAAGATCGCGGCAGCTGGCAGGGCGAGACCCTCAAGACCCGCTCCGACGGCAGCCAGTTTCCTGCCTGGGTGAGCTGCCGTAAGCTACAGATAGACGGTGAGATCTTCTATGTCACCCTGTTCAGCGACATCAGCGCCAAGAAGCGCCTTGAGTCGCGTCTGACCGAGCAGGCCATGGTCGATACCCTAACCGGCCTGCCCAACCGTCATCAGCTCAAGCAGCAACTGGATCAGGCGCTGGCGAGTGCGCAGAAGGAGAGTGACAAGCTTGGCGCCGTCATCTTCATGGATCTTAACGGCTTCAAGAATGTGAATGATTGCTTCGGCCACGCCACGGGCGACAAGGTGCTGCAACTGGTGGCGGCGCGCCTCGAGGCCAGCTGCATAGACAAGGCCAGTATTGCCCGCCTCGGCGGCGACGAGTTCACCTTAGTGCTGAGCGATTGCCAGGATAGAGCGGAGATTGAGACGATCTCCCGGCAGCTGCTGGCAATATTCGACGCCCCCTTCGAGATCAACAGTCAGAAATTCTTTCTGGGCACCAGCATAGGCATTGCCCTCTTCCCCGAACACAGCGATCAGGCCGCACAGCTGCTCAGCTTTGCCGATACCGCCATGTATTGCGCCAAGAAGAGCCCCAACCATGTGCTCTTCTACGACAGTCAGATGCACAGAGATGCCCAGTATAAGCTGAAGACCATCAACGACCTGCGTCATGCCTTTAACCTAAATCAGTTCCAGCTGGCCTATCAAGTGATCGTCAACCTCGATGGCAACCAGGTATTAGGGGTTGAGGCGCTGCTGCGCTGGCACAAGAGTGACGAGGAGATCATCGAGGCCAGCGACTTCGTGCCCCTGCTGGAGGAGACGGGCCTGCTGATCAACATAGGTCAGTGGGTGCTTACCACCGCCTGCGAGCAGGTCGCCAAGTGGCGCGATGAGATAGCTAGGCCGCTACAGGCCTGCGTGAATGTCTCGGCGACCCAATTGGAACACCCGGACTTTGTCCAGCAGGTGACCCGCGCCCTAATCGCCAGTGGCCTGCCTGCCACGGCCCTGGTGCTGGAGATCACCGAGTCAGCCCTGCTACGTCAACCCAAGCGGGTCAAAGCCACCCTCATTCACCTTAAGGCCTTGGGGGTGCGAATCGCCATCGACGACTTCGGTGCCGGCCTCTCCTCCCTCAGCAAACTGGGCAGCCTGCCGATAGACACGCTCAAGATAGATGCGGGCTTTGCCGAGCGACTCAACGAACCACAGGGACGCGAGCTTTGTCAGGCGATGATACAACTGGCCCAGGCACTCAAAATTCAGTTTGTGGTGGAAGGTGTCGAGACACTAGCGCAGAAACAGATACTGGCGGGGATGGGACAAGGATTTGCCCAGGGCTATTTTTATGGTTATCCGACGGCGGCGGAGCAGTTTACCAAGGCCAACTTCATCCTGCATTGAACCGATAACTGTGGCAGCGCCTCGAAGGCGATACTGCCTCCCTGCATGGACAGTAAACTGACACAGCTATCTGACCACTCTATGTTGAGTGACTCAGGCTATTAGACCCTAATTTCTCTCAGATTATCGTGATCTACTCCATAGGCTTTTCCGGTAAACCATGGCTGGTTCACAATTTTATCATTGGGCTATTCAGGCTCATATCTCTGCCTCACAGATGCCGGCATGGCCGCTAACCTTTGCTGCACCAGGGCCGCCAAGGCATCGTGTAGTGGCGACACGTCGCAGCTCGGCTCCAGGATTTCGATGGCCAGCGCCGCCGCCTCCAGGGTCGACAGGCTATCGTCACGCTTTGCCTTGCGTATGGTGTACTTAGAGGGGGCGTCGAGATCGAGATGCACCGCAGGATACTCGCTCAACCAAGGGTTAAGTTTCAATAACTTATAAGCCTTGCGCCAGGTACCATCCAGTAACAGCAACACCACGTCATGACACTTGGCCGAGCTATTTAGCGTCTCGCTCTCCTCGTTGGGATAGAGCAGAAACACCGGCCGGGACTGCGCCTTTAGGTAGTCCCTCAGTTCGGCAAAATCCTCGGGACTCTCCCCTACCACTAAGCGCAATTTATCTCCCATCACTGCCTGCATCAGCTTGACGCTGTTCTTGGCATGGGACACCTCGCTGGGGTGTTGCAACACAATCAACTCGACACGGGTCGAGAGTGGTCGAATGCTGTCGCACAGGCAGGCATTAACTGGATATTGGCATTGGGGGCAAACGGGACGACTCACAAGATCCTCACTAGTTAGCAGGCTTGGCCTTAGTGTAACGCCTTTGATGGCATAAGTATGTCATGTGCCGAATGACAATTGGCCGCTTACCTGAGTAAGGGAACAAAAAAGCCTGCATTGAGGTCACTAATGCAGGCTAAAAGGGTGTTGCTAATGGATCAGGTTGCGCCTATCAGTGGGCATGGCGTTCCTGGTGCCAGGTATCTAGACGGCTCATGTTCATGGCCACCAGCAGCAGGCTCGCCAGGCCACCCATGACCACCACCACGGCATAAGGCGCCGCCAGGTCGGTCTGCTGGATCAGGCCTGCCAGAATCGAGGCGCCACTCATCTGAATAAAGCCCAGCATGGCGGTTGCAGTACCGGCGCGCTCACCAAAGCCCGCCAGGGCCATGCTGGTCGCAGGACCAAGCAGCAGGGCGAAGCCGATACACAAGAGCATCATGGGCAACATGAAACCGAAGGCCGCCGCGAGTCCTGTCTGTGGGCCGGCCCACTGCATCGCAAGTTGTAACAGGGCCGAGACCAACAAGGCGGTCAGGGCGAGGATCACGGTCGGGCGGTTGCCCAGCTTCTGAATCACCACGGGTGCCGCGAAACAAGCGCCGATGTTCACCAGAGCATTGAGACCAAACAGACCGCTGAAGGTCAACTCAGACACGCCGATAGTCTCGATGAGCCATACAGGCGAATAGGACACATAGGTCAAAATGGCAGCCATGCCCGCCATACAGGCGAAGGCATAAAACATGAAATGCGCATCCATCAGCACAGGCTTATAACGCGACCAACGATAGAGGCCCCCTTGGGTCACTGTGTTGGCAGGACGTGTCTCGGGCAGGCGATAGCCGACGAGAATCATGATGATGATGGCGTACAGCGTCATAAACACGAAGGTAGAGCGCCAGCCAAACTGCAGCGCCAGCAGACCACCCAGGGTCGGTGCCAGTGCCGGGATCACACAGATCACACCGTTAAGATAGCTGTAGTAGCGCGCGCCCTCTTTAGGGGTGAAACAGTCTCTGACGGCACTGAATACCACGATAGAGGTCGAGCAAGCCGCTAATCCCTGCAGCACGCGAGCCAGTTGCAGCCAATGAAAGTCCATCGCCACCGCGGCCAACAAACTGCTGGCGATATAGAGCAGCAGGCCTCCCAATGCGATGGGGCGACGCCCGAAGCGATCCGCCAGCGGACCGATCAGCACCTGACCGACTCCCATGGCAAACAGAAACAGCACCAGCGTCGACTGCACCTGACTGGCCGACACAGAAAATTCGGCCGCCATCACGGGCATTGAGGGCAGATAGATATCTATGGCTAGGGGGCTCAAGACCACCATAGACATGAGTATGGGTAACAGGTTCCGACGCATATTTCTCTAATTTTATGTAGGGGTAAGGGTAATGATGCTTATTTTAGACCAGCCAAGTTATGAACAGAAATGGTATAATTTCAAAAGCTAATTTCCTGTAAGGAATATCTAATGAATCTCGACAACCTGGCACGTATCGATCTCAACCTCTTGGTCATGTTACAGGTGCTACTGGAAGAGCGTAGTGTCACCCGCGCCGCCAGCCGCTTGCACTTGAGTCAATCGGCGCTAAGCAAGAGCCTCAACCGCCTGCGCGACACCTTAGGCGATCCCCTGTTTATCCGCACCGCCCACGGCCTCAAGCCCACCGCCCACGCGGCCCTGCTGGGCCAGCAACTGCCGGACATGTTGCAGGGGCTCTACCAGCTGACTCAGCCACCGAGTTTCAATCCCGCCAGCAGTCGGCGTCAGTTCTCCTTTGCCATGGTCGAGAGCGCCTACGAGACGCTGCTCCCCTACTTCATCGGCCCTTTGCTCAACAACGCGCCCAACCTCAGGCTGGACTCCTATCTGTGGACCGAGAAATCCCTCTCCTCCTTACAGAAGGGGCAGATAGATTTCGGCATCACGGGACGGGACATCAACCCCCAGTCGGATCTGATCATCGACAGGCTGCCGGAAGGGATCGCCCATCAGACCCTGTTTACCGATCATCAGGTCTGCCTGGTACGCCAAGGCCACCCCATGCTACCGGCCATCAAGAACCATCAGTGGGATCTTGATATCTATCTTGAGATGTCCCATGTGCAGGTGCGCTGCGAGGGTAACGAGTGGTGGGCGCTGGACTATTTCCTGGCAAAATCTGGCCACAGGCGACACCTGAGTACCACGGTACCGGACTTCTATGGCGCCGCCAGCGTATGCGCCCATAGCGATCTTATCTTTACCTTGCCTTCCAGTTTCGCCGCCCACGCCCGCAAGCTCTATGCGCTGGAGGAGTTGCCGCTGCCTTTCGATTTCCACTCGTTAGCCTATGTGCTGCTATGGCACGAGCGCAACGACGACGAACCGGGGCACAAATGGATCCGTGAGACCATATGTAAACGTGTCGCCCAGGCCGTTAACCTGCCCGAAACCCAATTATCGGTATCCGATTCAGCTTAGGTTAACCTTGCTCCGGCTAACATTAAGTTGTTCGAGACATTTGGTAACAGTTAACAAAGAAGATTAAACGAATTTAACGTGATCTCATGGGGCGAATATGTGCACAATCGAGCCATCAACGCAGGGACTATTGAACAGAGATCAAGCCTGAAAGATAAAGAGTCCCTAGGGAGAAACTATGATTTATCAACAATTTCAACAGACGCCTTTCCAGCATAGGTTCTCGGGTACTAAGGGCTGGATGGCCTTCGCGATCGGTTTAGTGGTAATGACATTGGTCTTGCTAGCGCTCCCCTTTGTCATTCTTGTCGGCGCCTTAAGCTTCATCATCCTGAGCCTGTTTGGCCGGGTCTTTCTTAAGCGCCAGCTGGCCAAGTTCCGCCAGCAGGGGAATGCCGCCTTCGGCGCGCAGACACAGGGTTTTGACCAGAAGGGATATTCGTCGCGGCCGTTTGAGACCGCCTCGCCCTTTGGCAAAACCCGAGCCCCACGTCAGGGTCGCACCTTCGAGCACGACCCTAACGAATAATCTCGCTCGCCGCCCGCGGCCTTGCCAACAGGGCGGCAAACGCTTTCCAGGCCTGTGCACTGTCACGGGCCTTTCTCGTAACATACTCCCCGACGCTTGCCTCGCCGTGATGATAGTTGATCACATAGCTACGATTCGCCAGATAGAAGCGTACCCGCTGGGCCGCCTTCTCTGGCGTGTAGAGGGCATAATCCACCAGTAATCGCGCCGCCGCCTCGGCCGTTATCTCGCCGTCGATCAGCTGTTTACACACCAGGGTATCCAGATTGGCCAGCGCCTTATAGGCTTCCATCACCTGATGATAATGGAGCAGATCGCCCTCGATGCCCGCCATAGGCATCAGCACCTGCTGCTCGAAGGAGAGCCTCTCCTCTCGGGACATCAGCAGCGTCAGCCCAAAGTTGGCACTGCCTTCTGAGAGAAACGAGATGGGGCTATAGAGGGGGTAGATGGCGTATTCCCACCAACCCAGCGCCCTCACCAGTTCACGCTCCTGCAGCAGATTAAACACGTGGTGCCCCGGATAGCCCTCGTGGCTGGCCAGCTCAAGGGCGCGCTCCAGATGCAGTGGATGATCCTGATTGAGCTGGATCAGGCTGGTGTAATCCCCCTGATACCAGTTATAGGCGGTCCAGATCTTGTCTTTGACAAACTCGACCCTGAACAGCTCCCCGTCAGGCAGGGCGATGTGGCGCTTAGTCAGCAGCCTCGCCTGCTCAACCGCCGCGGTAAAGACCTCTGGCACCTTGTCTGCCGGTACGATAAACCGGCTTCTGTAGGCGTCAAACCGCTTAGTCAGACTCCCCTCACCGGGCAGCAGGTTATCTAGTCTGACGAGCGCCTCATGAAACTCGCTAAGACTATGCCTGGGCGCTGTGGTGTCATACAAGGCCTGGGATTCGACGTCGAAACTGAGGCGCAGCCCCATCGAGCGCTTTAGATAAACCGCCACCGAAGCGAGTTGCTTAGATAAGAAATGATGGCGCTCCCGTAGCGACTGACATGGCAAGCCATGACGCGCCTGTTCAAGCCGAGACACGAGATCCGCACTATGCTCTGCCAGAGTATCAAGCGACAAGCCCTGAGCTTGAGTCTCTGCCCGCCATTCAGCCGGCCCATAATAGGCGTCCACATAGAGGGGCTCATGATGGCCGATGGCCAGCACCAGCTTAACGTAAGCCGCCGCCAGTTGATTAAGAGTGTGGTTATGTTCAATGCACCGCGTCACGCAAACATCTTGGTGACAAAATTGACAGCTAACGGATTGGCTTTCGGATTGGGGCTGTGACAAGGCGACTCCACACTGGCAGAAAACAGAGTCGCACATTTAGCCACAAATGAATATTGTATGCAATGTTTAGCTGAGATTATTGGGGATCGGCCAGCAGTTCCCGTGCACGCTGCAAGGCCTTGAGTTCATCGGCGTCCTGACTCACCCCTATAACCTTATCGATCTGCAGGGCCAGCGACTCCCACAGGGGCGCGATCACCTCACGCTCTCGGGCATTACCACGCTGGCGCGCCATCTTAAGCAGCGCCGCCGACCCCACCACATCTATGCGTCCCAGTATGCCGTCAGCCAGGGCGATGCTCAGCTCTATCATGGCCGGCACGCTATGGCCATATTTCACCGCCTCCCTCAGGTAACGCTCGGCCAGAGAGAAGTCGTTGCCCAGGGCATTCTCGTTATTGAGCATCTGCTGGGCGCAGTGCAGCATGGCATCGAGTTGTCCCTGCTCGGCAGCCTCGGCCATCCACTGCTCGCTGGCCAAGGCATCGGGTTCACAACCCTCGCCACGGGCCAACATCAAGGCCAGATGGTACTGGGCATGAGGAAAACCCGCCTGAGCGGCGCTAGAGATATAATGAAAGGCCTGGGCATAGTTGGCCTGCTGATAGTAGAGCACGCCCAGGTTGGCCATCGCCTCTGACTGCTCGCGATCGGCCGCCGCCTGCAGATAACGATAGGCGAGTTGAGTGTCTATGCTGATCTGCTCGCCGCCCACCAGGTAAAAATACCCCAGCAGCGCCATGGCATTCACCACACCGGCCTTGGCGGCGGCGATGATGGCACTCTCGCCTGCGGCCACCTCTGCCTTGCCGGCATAGCCATGCAGCAGGCTCACACCATGTTCATACTGCGCCTCGGGCAGATGGGGCGCTGACAGGGCAAACCAATGGGCGGCCTGTTTGAAGTTAGCCTCGCTGAGCAGAGTCACTTGTGCCTCTGCCTCATCATGCAGGGCCTGTTCCTGCTCTTTTTGCATCAGGGCGCGGGTCTTAAGCGACATGCCCACCAGATATTGCGCCTGAGGATCGTTTTCCATCACGGCGCGATAGCAGAGATCCCGCCCGGCAAAGGCATCGAAAGGCTCGAAACGATAATCGGGCGCCGGCCCATCACATAACAGGGGATAGAGATCTTCCACCAGCTTAACCAGGCGCTCTATCGCCTTCTCGGCCAGCTGCTCGAGCGCCTCGGCGGTCAGGTGATATTTCTCGGGATGCGCGCCGCGGTTACCATCGCTGCGCAGCCGATGCAGGGCGCGCGTCAGACGCACATTGATCACCCGCTGCCGGTTGAGTAGCTCGATACGCTCGTAGAGGTTGGGGCTATCGAAGACCAGCTGCTGCGAGGCCGCCAGTTTGTCCGTCAGCCTATGGGTGAAGCTACGCACGTGCAGCAGCGCCTGGGTCGGCACGTCACGCACATAGCTCTTGGCCACCCGGTAGTCTTCACCCAGTTCCTGCGAAAATTGGCTAACCAGTTCGATATCGCTGAGCAAGGTGAGGACTCCGTGGTTGTAATATTAAGAGGGGGATTCTCGCGGATCAGACCTGCTCGTCAATGCTGGGACGCGACACCATGTAGAGACGGAACAGGGCGACGTTAACGAACAGACCAAAGAAGGCCACCAGCACCTCGACCACCAAGACTAGGGGGAAGCCCACAGACTGTGCCAGGCTAGACAGGGTGCCACCGATAAGCGACAGCGGGATGTATAGCATGAGTACCAATAGGGTCTTGAAGGCGATGGGGCCACTGAACTTAAAGCTCCCCTTGATCGCTTCCAGCGGCGTCAGGCGCTCGACCACCACCATGAAATTCACATAGGCCAGACGGGCGAAGATATAGATGCTGATCACCAGTCCCACCAACCAGATGGGGCCGAAGGCTGCAAACAGCATGACAGGAGCCAGAATCGCCAGACCAGAGAAGACACCGGCCAGCAACAGCGGCGGAACGAAACTCAGACTCGTCTTAAGCAAGATACCGGTAGAAGGCTCATGGCCATGGGATCTCACCTCCATAAACAGGGTCAGGGCGGCGATAAGCAGTGAAAAGACCAGCAAGAGCACCATCATGGCGAGCATGTGAGGCACGCCAAACTGGGGATTCTCCAGATCTGCGTTATTGATCTCCATTCCTAACCACATCTGAATCCCTACCTGTAGAAACAAGATAGGCACGGTAAGCGCCGCTAACTGGCGGATATGGTTACGAAAGAAGTTATAAGCTTCGGTCAAAATCGCTGATAATGACATGTGACTTTCCATTAGATATATGTAAACCAACTTGTGAGTTCGACAGGATACCGAAATTTCAACGCCAATGCACAACACATGTCTAAAAATAGATACAAAGTTATTGCCCGGCTAGGCTAGAATAGGCGGCATATTTAGCACTTATCACCATGGGATGGCGATTCATGAAATTATCCACTATCAGCGCGGTTATCTTAGGCTCTTTACTACTCGGCAGTCCGGCGTCGGCCGGCTGGTTTGACGACCTCACCAAGAAAGAAGAGGCGCCTCAGGTTGCCACCCAGACACAAAACAACGACCTTGTCGGCACTGTGATGTCTCAGCTTGGCCTCAACCAGACTCAGGCCGAAGGTGGACTGGGTAGCCTGCTCTCGCTGACGAAAACGACTCTTGGAGGCGACAGCTTCGGCCCTATCGCAGAGGCGATTCCTGGTATCGACGGCTTGCTGTCGGCGGCGCCGCAGCTCGACAGCGACTCAGGCATGTCGGGCCTATTGTCTAAGGCTGGCGATCTTGGCAGCTCGCTGCAGGGTGGTGCCCAGGTCTATGATTCTTTCGAGAAGCTGGGCATCTCCAAAGAGCTGGCAAAACCTATGGTGGATATCGTTAAGGGCTACCTCGATGCCAACGCCGGTGCCGGCACCACAGATCTGCTGATGCAGGGACTTGGCGCCCTGCTCTAACCACTCCATGAAGCAGAGTTCATCTGCACAGGATGAACTCTGGCCTTTTAGGGGACTCTAACCCCTAACTAAGTCTTGAAAGGTATGCGTGATGATCGCCAAGCTGAAACAGTTTCTCACCGCCCAGACTCACGCCGAGTCACCCGAGGAGAAGGCCAAACACCTACAGTTGGCCGCTGCCTGTCTGCTGCTGGAAGTCGTCTACGCCGATCAGACCCTAGATGAGCAGGAAGCCGCACTGCTGCCTGAGCTGCTCACCTCGGCACTGTCACTGAGCATGCAAGAGGCCCAGAGCCTGATTGCCGAGGCGAAACAGGTGCAGGGCAACGCGACCTCACTGTTTGAATTTACCAAAGAGATCAACCACCAGTGCTCTCTGGAGCAGAAACAGCAGCTGATCCTCGCCATGTGGACCCTGGCCTACGCCGACGGCAGCCTATGCCGCTATGAAGATCAGATCATCCGCCGCACCGCCGAACTCCTCTACCTCAAGCACAGCGAGCTGATCCAGCTGAGAAACGCCGCGATCAACAAGACCCGCTAAGGGCTAACAAACCTATAATTCAAAGACCGAGGCCCTTAAAAGCCAGGTAACTACAAGCTAGGGCTTCACAAATTTCAGCACATAGCGACTGGTCTTGCCGCGCACTGCCTCATCGAAAGCAGACAGGGTCAGCTTATCTTCCGGATTCTCCAGCACATCCAGACTCGCCTGCAACTTAAATCCGGCCGTCTCCATGGCATCGATCGCATGCCGCTTGGCCAGACGGTGCAGTTCGTGAGCCGTGCTGCTATCGCTGCCCTCTGCGGCATCATGGTCGATAATAGCCACCAGACCACCGGATTTTAGGCTGCTAAACATCTGCTTTAATAGCCTTTCTCTGTCAATCGCCGGCCAGCCTGGCTCATGATAATAGGTGTCGTGAAAGCCCAGGATAAAGAAGATGCGATCTAAGCTTTCGTCAGGCAGTTGTAACTCGTCCGCCTCACAGACAATGAGTTCGGCATTGGGTAGACGCGTCTCGTAATGGCGCTCTGCCAGATCTTCCTTGGCGAAAGGCAGATAGGCCTGATTATTGTGTACCAGTACGCTGCCCTGCTCCCCCACCACACGCGCTAACAGCTCGCTGTAGTAGCCACCGCCGGAGAAGAGATCCAGCACCCGCTGCCCTGGCGCCACCTCGAAGAAATTTAATATCGCCTCGGGATGGCGGCTGCCATCGCGCGCCTTGTCACGGGCCAATCTCTCTGGATGCTCGACGGCCGCCCGTATCGCTGAAGCTTCCCCTGCATAACTCGAATTGATACCACCCAAGATCAATCCCCCCAAAAGTGATAACACAATAAGATTAATAGTCTTCACACATGTCCCATCCAAGTGTTCTGTTTCGCCCAAGGATAAGCCCTAAAATGTAAATCAATGGTTATTGAAGTGTAATTAAAAATATCTCAATTGAGCCTCGAAGTGATTTTTTATTAGCCAAGGCTAAAAAAGGGTAATAACCCTATAAGTTCGTTATTTACATTTGCTTACAAATAGGCGGTATCACTTGTAGCAAAGATAATAAGGTAAGGATGCTTTTTGAAAGAAACTGCACTGTTAAAACGAACCTTTATCGCCATAGTCGGTGGCGTGATCACCCTATCTCTGTTCGCTTTCATGGCCAAACTGATCGATAACGAACAGCCAACGCAAACATACGCTATTGCAACGCCAGACCTTAACCTCTCCTTCGAGCCCAAGCCACCAATAGAGAAGCAGCGGGAAACCATCATCGAACCTAAACAAGATCCGCTGCAGCCTCCTAGGGCCTGTTGATCTTTCAAGTTTAATTTTTGTTCAATCTAAACGCGTTTTGCGCGAGGCGAGAGCCATGAAGCATAGTTACTCTATGTGAATGGCGAACAACAAAGAAATCGTCTGGAACGATTTCTAACAGCGTAGCTGACCGCCTGCGGTGAAAGACAGGAAGCCTTTCATAAAGTGCAGCGCGCGTTTAGATGAACCCGTTGGGCAGCGTTTGTAGGCCATTTCTACGGTGTTATCGCCAGTTTGTGTAGGATACTACACGGCACAGGCTCTGCCTTGTATAAATCACCTTCAAACTGCTGCAAAAACAAACGGCAAAGATCAACAGGCCCTAGGCGCGTCGAAGGCTTCGAAGAGAGTGAAACCAGCGAAACCGGGCTGCTACCGGGTGTCATCGAGATGCCTAAGGTCGTCAATACCACCCAAGACTCACATACGGTAAACGACACAAGCGACGCCCTGCCTATCATTCAGGTATCACCTCAGTATCCCGTATCGGCTGCCCAGGAGGGCAAGGAGGGCTACGTGCTGCTGGAATTTGACATCACGGCCAGCGGTGCGGTCGAGAACATCAAGGTGATTGAGGCTAATCCGAAGCAGATCTTTAACCGTGCGGCCGTCAACGCGTTAAAGAAATGGAAGTATAAACCTAAGATGGAAGAGGGACGGGTCATCCCACAAACCAGGCAGCAGGTGCGACTCGACTTCAAGCTAGATCAACAGATCTGAATCGTATGGCCTTTTCCTAAGGAGGCAGCTAAGGCAGCCTCCAAGCCATGTACAACTCGACTCAAGCTATTCTATCCAACACGGCAGGTCTGCTTACGTACCAGATGGGTCTTCTGCCACCAGAGTAGCGGGGCGAGTACAGAGACCAGCAGCAAGGCGTAGAGCATGTTAGCCCCCAGCGCCAGGGCCATGGCCAGGCAGAAGCCAACACCCATGATCACCAGTGGTAGGTAGCGCTTACTCAACAGCTTGGCCGCCGCCAACATAGACACCAGATAGATGAGCACGAACACCCCGTTAGTCCAGGCGATCAGATGTTCCAGCTCCTGCCCAAACAGGTAGGTCAGGCAGATCACCGTCGCCATGGTAAGGAGTACCGCCACCAGTGCTCGCACCGGCACCCTGTGCTGGTTAAGCTTATCGAAATAACGGGGCAGCACGCCTTCGCGACTGAAGCTCCAGATCAGCCGCGCCACGCTGGCGGTATAGACGTTGACCGTAGAGAGTCCACCGGCAATCCCGAGAATACCTATCACCTGAGCGCCATAGCCCCCAAGCAGATGATCGAAGGCGTTGACCATGGCGAGCCCTTCCCCCTTAGGCACAAACAGCAGGAGTAAGGTACAGGTAACATAGACCAGACCCACCAGAATGGTGCCTATGATCATCGCGGGTAGCATATCTTTTTCCGGGCGCTTGAAGTCGTTGGCCAGATGGGTCATCGCCTCGATACCGAGAAAACTCCAGAACGCGATACCGGCCGCGGCCATCACCAGCCCCATGTCGCTGCCCGCCTGAGGCGCCGCCAGCTCGAGATCCCCAAGCTTGGCACCGCCGGCGCCAAACAAAATCACCACCACAGAGACGATGGCCAGGGTCAGGGCAAACTGCAACTTGGCCGACACCTGTATTCCCTTGAGGTTGAGCGCCAGCAAGAGGAGCAGCAGGGCCAACTCGGTCAGCAACTGTTGCCAGCCCACCAGGGGTACCAGGGCGTTAATAAACTGAAAGGTCATCAAGATGGCAGCGGGTGTGCCTATTGGCACCACCAGGAGGAAGATAAGTCCGGTCGTGCGCCCTGCGGTGCGGCCGAAGGCTTTCTCGACAAAATAGGCTGGGCCGGCAGCATGGGGGAATACCCCCGCCAGACGCGCAAACACTAAGGTCACAGGGATGATCGCCAGTGTGAGTAAAATCCAGGCCAGTAGGGCACCATGACCCGCCGTGGCTATGGTCATCTCCGGCAGGATAAATACGCCAGTGCCAAGCAAAGTGGTGGCCATCAGACCGGCACCTTGCCAGCGACCAATAGTACCGTGATTATGTTCCATCTTAGGTTCTGTTAGGGTTATCTATGGCGATAGTATAGACTTAGCGGGTCAAACAATCTGTCAAAGATTTCCGCCGAAACTCAAAATAGAGCCGACACTTTGACGGAATTTTATCGTTTCACCGACACTTTGTCGGTACTAACTTTGTCAGCGACAAGAGAGGACAGCTTGGACAAGTTTGATAAGGCCATCATCAACGCCCTGAGACAAGACGCCAGACAGAGCGTTTCCAACATCGCCGAGTGCGTCAGCCTGTCTCGCAGCGCCGTATCGGAGCGGATCAAGAAACTGGAGCAGACAGGGATCATCCGCGGTTATCAGGTACTGCTCAGCGAGTCGCAGAAAGAGGGAGTCTCCGCCTACTTCGAGATCCAACACCGCTGTCCCCGCTGCGCCGACGTGGTGCATGTATTCCAATCTATCCCAGAGGTGATCACCTGCCGCGGCATCACGGGCGACATGGATCTTTTGGTCTATGTGCAGGCCGACTCCATGCGCCGCCTGCATGAGATCCGCGAATATATCGACGCCCAGACCGACATCATCAAGCTCAAGACCCATGTGGTGATGAGCGAATGGATCGACAATCGCGGTTAGTCACAGGACGGAACATGGGTAACAGTTTAGGCCCGTGGATTCCTTTACTATATGCTTAACGATAGACTATCGTTTAACTCTTTCATTGGTTAAACCATTATGCAGATTGAAAAAACCGCCGAACTGAACCTTCTTTGGGGCTCGCTTATCCTCGAAGAGCTGGCACGCCTGGGAGTGCAACATGTCTGCATGGCGCCCGGCTCCCGCTCGACGCCCCTCACCCTGGCGGCGGCCAAACAGACTAAGCTCAAGCAGCATCTTCATTTTGACGAACGGGGTCTTGGCTTTCTGGCCCTTGGGCTGGCTAAGGCCAGCCGCGCCCCTGTCGCCATCATCACCACCTCGGGCACGGCGGTCGCTAATCTCTATCCCGCCATCGTCGAGGCCTGGCTGACCCAGGTGCCGCTGATTGTCTTATCCGGCGATCGCCCCCCAGAACTGCTTGGCTGCGGTGCCAACCAGGCGATAGTGCAACCGGCGATCTTTGCCGACTATGCCAAACAGGTCAATCTGCCAACACCGGATATGGCGATCCCGCCCCAGGCGCTGCTCACCCTACTCGACGAGTCAGTCGCCAACGCCACGCAGCCGGTGCACGTCAACTGCATGTATCGAGAGCCCTTGTACCCCGGCTCCATGAGCGCCGATTTTACCCACTACCTGAGCCCTTTAGGCAATTGGCAACACAGCGCCCAGCCCTATAACCAGTATGCCGACGCCCAGCTTATCAGCGCGCCGACGCCGGATGCCCTGGCGCGTTTCGTCCATGGCAAAGGGGTGATCATCGCCGGCACGCTGGCACCCGAGGAGCAGCCAGAGTTATTAGTCGAACTGGCGCAGAAGCTCGGCTGGCCGCTGCTGACCGACGCTCAGTCCCAGCTTAGACAGCACGGCGGGGCGATCGGCAACATAGATCAACTGCTGCACCAGCCCAAGGCCAAGGCGCTGCTTCAGGAGGCCGACACCGTGCTGGTGTTTGGCGGACGCTTGCTGTCGAAACGCCTGATCGGCTACTTGGGTGAGCAGAAATGGAAGCGTTACTGGCAGGTACTGCCGCGTCAGACCCGCCTCGACCCGAGTCACTCGGCCAAACAAGTCTGGATAAGCCCACTTAGCGCCTTTACCCAGCTTCCCTGGCCGAGATCGTCCGCAGCCAACTGGGCGATGCAACTAATTGAGACCAACGAACAACTGGCAACCCTGTTCCAGCAGCAGATAGACGACGCCGAGTTTGGCGAGGCCCAGGTGGTGCGTGCCATCGCCCGGCGCGGCGAGCAGCAGCTATTTATCGGTAACAGCCTGCCGGTGCGCCTCTACGACATGTATGCGCCCATCACGCCTGTAGCTCCTCGCATCTATACCAACCGTGGCGCCTCAGGCATCGACGGCCTGCTGGCCAGTGCCTGTGGCATCGCGGCGCACAAGGCCAGTGCTACCACGCTGATCATCGGCGATCTGTCGCAGCTGCACGATCTCAATTCTCTGGCCTTAGCGGCGAAGCAGCAGGGCCCCTTCGTGATCGTCATCCTCAACAACGACGGCGGCAACATCTTCAATCTACTGCCTGTGCCCGATGAGAAGCTGCGCAGCGGCTACTATCGCCTCGCCCATGGACTGGAGTTTGGCTATGGCGCGGCCATGTTTGGCCTGCCCTACAATCGCGTCGAGGATCTACATAGCTTTAATGAGGCCTACGACGACGCCCTGGCCTACCAGGGCGCCTCGGTTATTGAGGTCTGTGTGGCGCAGGATCAGGCCAGCGAACAGATAGCTCGCCTCGCCGCCTGGATAAAGCAAAGCTGATGCTGGCCTATCGGAGTGAAGGCGACCGCAGCAAGCCGGTACTGGTGTTGTTGCATGGTTTCCTCGGTGACAAGCATGACTGGCAGGCTGTCCTTGCCAGACTCAGCCGGCATTTTCACTGTATCGCCTTAGATTTGCCCGGCCATGGTGACAGCCCAGCCCTTGAAGGGGATCCACACTCGCCAGGCTTCAATCGCGTCGTGGCGCAGATCCTCTCGACACTGGACAAACTCAAGGTGAACCGCTTTCATCTGTTAGGCTACTCCTTGGGTGGTCGCATTGCCCTGCATCTGGCCGATCAGGCACAGGAGCGCCTGCTCAGCATCCATCTGGAGTCTTGCCACCCGGGTCTTGTTAGCGATGACGAGCGTAACTTGAGACTCGAGCAGGACGCGGCGTGGCAACAGAAATTGCTTTCCCTACCCGTCCCAGACTTTCTATCACTCTGGTACCAACAGGGAGTATTTGCCTCCCTCGATGATCAAGAAAGGCAGAAGCTCATTCAGGCGCGCTCCCACAATCGCCCTGCGGCGCTGGCCAGCATCTACCTGCCAACATCCTTAGGCCACCAGGCTGATTTGTCGAGCATACCTGAACAATCAACCTTAAACTGGCATTATTATGTAGGCTTGCAAGACGATAAGTTTCTCGCCCTGGCCAAAGCCTGGCAGGCTAAACAAAAGATCTCCCTCTATCGGGTACCAGGGTCGGGCCACAACGTGCATCTGGCACAGCCAGAGGCCTTCTGCGATCTCCTCATCGCTCAGCTCAGGACACAAGCATGATACTTAGTCAACTCAGCCTCTATCGCTACCAGATCCCCTTAGACAAACTGCTGCCGGTAGGCAAACAGCGTATCGATAACCGACAAGGATTGGTACTCAGGGCCTGCGCAGCAGACGCACTGGGCGAGTCAGTTTGCTGCGAGGTCGAGATATCGCCTCTGAATGGCCTGGATGTCGACGAACAGCCCCTCCAAGGCTTTAGCCAGGAGTCACTGACTCAGGTGATCGACGAGCTGATGCCGCTGTTAGACACCTTAGTCGGCCAGGCTGTCGACACCTTGGTGACCTCAGCCCAGGCGACCAAGCTGCCCTCGCTGGCCTTTGGCCTGTCGTTGTTGCACGCCAGACTCTCGGGACGATTGCCCGCCGCCAGACAGCAAGCGCGAACCATTCCCCTCATCTATCAGGCGCAGGATGAGGCGCCTCAGGCGTTGGATGCCCGCATCGATGGCCTAGATGACGCGGTACACGCGGTAAAGGTCAAGGTGGGGCAGACCTCCATGGCCCAGGAGATCGCCATGATCCACCGTATCCTGGCTCGCCGCCCAGATCTCAAGTTGCGGTTGGACGCCAATCGCTGTTTCACCCTCGAAGCCGCCATCGATTTCTTCGCCTGTCTGCCGCTAGAGGCGATCGAATATGTCGAAGAGCCTTGCCAAGACCCTGGCGACAACTCTGCCCTGTACCGAACCTTAGGCGTGGGGTTTGCCTTGGATGAGAGCCTGAACCAGCCTGACTATCGATTTACCATGGCACCAGGGCTCACCGCCCTTATCATCAAGCCGATGATCTTAGGCTCGCTACCAGACCTACAGGCCATGACTCGGCAGGCCCATGAGGCTGGGGTCAGGGTGATCCTCAGCGCCAGCCTGGAAGCCAGCCTCGGCATCAATGCCCTGAGGGATCTGTGCGAGGTCCTTACGCCGGATGAGGTACCAGGGCTGGACACCTTAAGCGCCTTTAGCGCCGATCTGCTGGTGTCGACCGGCAAGAATCGCTGTCTGACCCTGGAAAACCTGATCTGCCTGAAGCAGGTCGCGCGGGAGGCGGTTTGAAGCATAACCATGACACGAGCCAAGAAGCTAGCTCCCAAATTAGCCGCGAAACGCTAGAGATCTCGCCGCTACACCTGATGGCAACTCGGGTGCCAGCACAAATCGCACTGCATCACTGGCATGATGGCGAGTATCGCGCCATCGACTATGCTCAGCTGGCTCTGAGGGTAAGACAATGCACGCAGCAGCTAGATAGCCTGGGGATAAGGACTGGCGACAAGCTGGCCTGCATCGACCAGAACTCGCTCGCCTTGGTGATCCTCTACTGGGCCTGTATCGATCTCGGCGCCATCTTCTGTCCGTTAAATCCCAGATTCCCCAGGGCGCAGATAGCCAGGTTGGCCGAGCGCTATGGTTTCAACTATTTCTGGGCTGGCGAGGCCTATCAAGACTTGCTTCCGGAGCCAGGCCTGACGCTGACCTTAGACGCCGAGGCATCACTTGCCGAGACTCGCGCTAACCAGGCAGAAGTAACTAAAATAGAAGCAATCAGGATAGACACGGTGCGGCCCTGCAACATCATACTCACCTCGGGCAGTAGCGGCATGCCCAAGGCGGCCGTTCACAGCCTAAATAATCATATCGCCAGCGCCCTTGGCTCGACCCAGAAGATCCCCATACATCGAGGGGACAACTGGCTGCTTTCCCTGCCGCTGTTTCATATCGGCGGCCTGGCGATAGTCAATCGCTGCGCCCTGGCTGGCGCGGCCCTGACCTTGCCAGCGTCAGAGCTTTCACTGGCGGAACAACTCAAGGCGACTCCCCTGACCCATCTCTCTCTGGTGGCCACCCAGCTAGTGAGATTGCTTAACGACGCCCCCGAGACACTAAAGGGCCTCAAGGCGCTGCTGCTGGGTGGCGGCGCCATAGATGAGCGGCTGATCGAGCGCCTGGTGCCAATGGGAATTCCCGCCTTTACCAGCTATGGCATGACGGAGATGAGCTCACAGATCACCACGGCCAGGGCCAACGTTCAGGGCAGCTGCGGCCAGCCTTTGCCTGGGCGTCAGCTTAAAATTGTCGATGAGGCTATCTATGTGCGCGGCGAGACCCTGTTTCTCGGCTACCTGAGCGATAAGCCTCCCCATGGCATCACCAGGCCACTGGATAAGGATGGCTGGTTCTGCACCCAAGATCGCGGCCGGTTAACGCCTGAAGGCGAGCTGCTCATTCTAGGGCGCACAGACAACATGTTTATCTGCGGCGGCGAGAACGTGCAGCCCGAAGAGATAGAGGCGGTGCTTCGATGCCACCCCGGCATCGAAGAGGCACTGGTATTCGGTATTGTAGATGAGGAGTTCGGCCTGTTACCGGCGGCGATCATCAAGGGAGAATCCCCCTCGCCCGAGGCGCTCGATGAATTTCTCTGCCAGACTATCGCCCGCTTTAAACGCCCTCGCCGATATTTCACCTGGCCGGAGGTGGAGCAGACAGGGCTAAAGTTAGCACGCAAGCAGGTGATACAGGCGGTAGCCGAGCAACATAAATTAGCCATAAAAAAACCTGCTTGATAGCAGGTTTTTCTTTGCATTGACCTAAGGGCTAGGCGCGTTACATTTCCATGCGGCCCTTGAGCTTGTTCATGGCGTTCTTCTCGAGCTGCCTGATACGTTCGGCAGAAACTTGATAGGTTGCCGCCAGCTCTTGCAGCGTGGTCTTCTCTTCGTCCAACCAACGCGCCTGTAGGATATGCTGGCTACGCTCATCAAGGGTCTTGATGGCCGCCAGAAGACGGGTTTGGTTATCGGCTTCGAAGTTGTCGTTTTCGACCTGAGAGGCAATATCCGACGAATGATCTTCGAGGTAATGCACAGGTGCATAGTCCTGGTCGTCATCGTTGTCGCTAGCCAGATCGAAGGCTGGGTCCTGCGCCGCCATGCGTGATTCCATCTCGGTCACATCGCTCTTCGAGACCCCCAGGTTTTCGGCAACCATGGTCACCTCTTCGTCGCTAAACCAACCGAGACGCTTCTTAGCCTTACGCAGGTTAAAGAACAGCTTACGCTGCGCCTTGGTGGTCGCTACCTTAACGATACGCCAGTTTTTCAGCACGTATTCGTGGATCTCGGCCTTAATCCAATGCACGGCAAACGAGACAAGACGTACACCCACGTCGGGATCAAAGCGTTTTACCGCCTTCATCAGACCAATGTTACCCTCTTGGATAAGATCCGCCTGTGGCAGACCATAACCCGCGTAACCTTTGGCGACATGAATAACGAAACGAAGATGAGACATAATCAACTGCTTCGCAGCCTGAATGTCACCGGTCTCCTGCAGACGTTTCGCCAGCTCATACTCCTCATTCGCCTCCAACATGGGAATGTTGTGCGCAGAATGGATATAAGCCTCTAAGCTACTGCTGCTTTGAGGTACCATTAGTGCCATTGATTGCGTTTGACTTGTCATTAACGCTCCTAACTTCTTATCTTGCTTAAATTTAACGCTTTGAGTGCTCAGCGCCGCTTGAAAACGGCATTCCGTGGGAGTCTATGGAAAGGAATTTACGCCCAGGGACAAGCTGATGAACTATTAACTATCTGACAGTCTATGTCAACACTCGAAGCTGAATAGGGTTTAATTTCACCCGATTCTATAGACAGTGCAAGTGAAAATTAGTTCATAAAAACCCCGGTGTCGACTAGGGCCTGTTGACCTTTTGAGAACAAATTTTGTTCTAATTGAGCACGTTCAAATCGCGGCAGGAGGCTTGGAGTATAGTTATTCTATATAAAAGCCGAGTAACAAAGAGTTGAACGCGCTCAAGACGAACCCTGCGGGCAGCGTCTGTATCATTTTTCTACTGCGTTATCGCTCATTGATTTAGCACAAGATTACAATCGCTCTGCCTTGTATAAAATCGATACAGAATGCTGCAAAAATGAACGCGAAAGATAAACCGGCCCTAGGAAGGTTCTATCGCCCGCAGGTGTTGGCGCACCGAGAGATAGGAGCCCAACCAGCCAAGAAACGAGGCCAACAGTATCAGTTCGCCCAGCTCCACCAATGTCAGCGACTGCATCTCCAGCGTGCTGCCGTAGAGTCCCAACAGACTCGCCAGCGCGCCGTCGAGATACCAGACCAACAGATTGATGATCACCCAGGCCAGGATGCCGCCAATGACCCCGAACCAGATCCCGGTATAGAGGAAGGGGCGCTGAATAAAGCTCTCGGTGGCGCCCACCAGCTTCATCACCTCGATCTCAGTGCGGCGATTCATGATGGCCAGGCGTATTGTGTTGCCGATCACCAGCACCACGGCCAATACCAACAAGGCGGCGATGGCCATCACGGTACGCTCCAGCAACCGCACAACGGCCTGCAGGCGTTCCAACCACTCGATATCCAGGCGGCCAAAACTCACCTCAGGCTCAAGCTCCAGCTTCTTCAGCAGCTCGCGGGCACCGTTAGGGCTGGCATACTTGATACTTGGGGTCACAGTGATCACCGCCGGCAGCGGGTTCTCATCCAGGTAGGCCAGTGCCTCGCCAAAACCTGAGAGGCGCTGAAACTCTTCCAAGGCCTTATCGCGGTCGATATAGCTGACGGCACTCACCTCAGAATAGGCACTGATCCGGCTGATGAGGCTCTGAATACTGCGCTCGCTGCGCCCCTCATCGATAAACAGGGAGATCTCGGCGGCGCTGTTCCAAGATTGAGTAATAGTTTCAGCGTTCTTCACCAGTACCTGCAATGCCGCAGGCAGGCTCAGGCTGACCCCAAGCACGGCCATGGTCATCAGGGAAGAAACCGGATTGCGCCACAACTCCCCCATGCTGCCCATGGCATGTTGAATATGACGAATGAAAAACATCACTATGCGGCCGCTGATGGGTAATTTACTGCGCACCAATTGAGGTTGCTGACTCATCTGACTCTCCTCAATTATTCGCCAAACAGGTTGGCAGTGGGCTGAGCACTTGCCAACTCGTCACCGCCCAATATGCGCCCCTGTTTCAGGGTCAGGGTGCGATAACGCATTCTGGCAATGAGTCCCAGATCATGGGTGGCGATCAATACGGTTGTGCCGGCATCGTTAAAGGTCTCGAACAGGCGCAGGATATCCATGGACAACTTAGGGTCAAGGTTACCCGTGGGCTCGTCGGCCAGCAACAGCGGCGGTTTGTTAACAATGGCGCGGGCGATCCCCACGCGCTGCTGCTCACCGCCAGACAACATGATGGGATAATGGCGCTCTTTGCCATACAAGCCCACCATATCCAGGGCCGCCATGACACGTTTCTTGATCTCGTGCAGGGCGAAACCCTCGATCACCAGAGGCAAGGCTATATTGTCGAAGACGCTGCGGTCCATCAGTAGGTGATAATTTTGGAAGATCATGCCGATATCGCGGCGCAGGAAGGGCACATCCTTGGGTCTGATGTTGGCGATGTCATGGCCATTGATGGCGACACGACCGGCATTGGCCCGTTCGATCACTGTGATCAACTTAAGCAGGGTACTCTTGCCCGCCCCGGAGTGGCCGGTTAAAAACGCCATCTCACCGCGTTTCAGATGAAAACTCACATCGGTGAGGGCCTTCTGACCACCGGGATAAACCTTGCTAACCTGCTCAAATCGAATCATAAGTACCCAATCTTAGATGCTGCAATAGTGTTTTGATGGACCAGCCGAATTCGACTGGCCCTGGCTTTACGCCTAGCCGTTTGCTACTTGGCCTCATCCTCATGGCTGAACAGGGCGTCGATAAAGTCTTTCGCATCGAAAGTTCTTAGATCATCGATCTGCTCACCGACACCTATGTGTCTAATTGGTATGCCAAATTTATCTGCAATGGCGAAGATCACGCCGCCCTTGGCCGTGCCATCGAGCTTACTCATGGTGATACCCGTGACGCCAACCGCCTCTTTAAACAGCTGCGCCTGGCTAATGGCATTCTGACCCGTACTCGCATCCAGGGTCAACATCACCTCGTGAGGGGCGCTCTCATCTTGCTTCTTCATCACCCGCACCACTTTCTTCAGCTCATCCATCAGGTGAGCCTTGTTCTGCAGGCGTCCGGCGGTATCGGCGATCAAGATGTCTATCTTACGGGCACGCGCCGCCTGCAGTGCATCGAAGAGTACCGAGGCGCTATCGGCGCCTGTGTGCTGGGCGACAACCGGAATATCGTTGCGCTGACCCCAAACCTGTAGCTGCTCGACGGCCGCCGCGCGGAAGGTATCACCCGCCGCCAACATCACCGACTTACCTTGTGCTTGGTACTGCTTGGCCAGCTTGCCAATGGTGGTGGTCTTACCCACGCCGTTGACGCCGACCATGAGGATAACGAAGGGGCCATCGCTGTTTTCAGGCACCAGAGGGATGCTCACCGGCTCCAGGGTCTTCTGCATCTCTTCGCGCATCAGCTCGTAGAGTGCCTCGCCATCTTTAAGCTGTTTACGACTCGCCTGCTCTGTCAGGCTGGCGATAAGGCGACTGGTGGTTTCCACACCGACATCGGCGATCAGCAACTGCTCTTCCAACTCTTCGAACAGCTCATCATCGATCTTCTTACCCTTGAACAGGCCGATGAAACCGCTACCGATATTTTCGCTGGTACGTTTCAGTCCACGTTTTAGACGGGCAAAGAAGCCCTCTTTGGTCGGCTTCTGCTGGGGCTCAGGCTGTTGTTCGGCCTGCGCTTGCTGCTCAGCTTCAAGACGCTCCTGCTCTGCCTGCTCGGCTCTAAGCTTTTCGGCATGAGCACGTTCCTGCTCTGCCCTCTCGACAGCCAGACGCTCCAGCTCTGCCCTCTCGGCGGCCAGACGCTCCTGCTCTGCCTTCTCGGCAGCTAGACGCTCCTGCTCAGCCTGCTCGGCGGCCAGGCGTTCCTGCTCTGCCCTCTCGGCGGCCAGACGCTCCTGCTCTGCCCTCTCGGCGGCCAAACGCTCCTGCTCTGCCCTCTCGGCGGCCAGACGCTCATTCTCTTCTTCAAGACGGGCCTGCTCGGCAGCTTGGCGTTCATTCTCTGCATCAAGACGCGCCTGTTCGGCCTCTATCTGGGCCAGCTCTGTCTCTGCCTGGGTCTCAGCCTGGGTCGAAACATCTACTTCTGGTGCCGCCGCTTCCTGCTTAGATTTATCTTTGCGGAACCAAGAAAAAAAACCTTTTTTTGCCATGTGTAATACCAGTACTCAACTAACTGATTCAAAATTCGCTATAAAGTCGTTTTGCGCCCGTTATTATAACCAGATAGCTAGGTTAATGACGCAGAAAAACACGGCATTTTTTTCGTTAATGCCCTGGGCTTTGCACCTTTTTCTGATGCTTTACGTTAAAATAGCGACCTCAATTTAGCGCAACAGTCTATCACTTAATCTGGCTAGGCCAAATTCCGCTAAATGAATCCACACAATACAGGTAGAAAATGGCAAGAAATCGACCCGCAAGCGGACAGGTAAGGATCATCGCCGGACAATGGCGCTCCAGAAAACTGCCGATACAAGATCTCGAGGGGCTAAGGCCCACCACGGACAGAGTCAGGGAAACTTTGTTTAACTGGATCGCAGGCGATCTTCCTGGTGCCCGCGTGCTCGACTGCTTCGGCGGCAGTGGTGCCCTATGCTTCGAGGCGCTCTCTCGCTATGCCAAGTACGCCAAGGTATTTGAGCTACAGGCCAGCGCGGCTAAGCAGCTCAAACAAAACCTCGCTACCCTCAATTGCGACTGCGCCGATGTCGTTCAGGGCGACACCCTAGTGCAGCTCAAGACGCCACCCGCCGAGGGCTTCGATGTCGTCTTTATCGATCCACCGTTTCGCAAAGGGCTCGCCCAGGCCTGTATCGATGCGCTGGTCGCCCAAGACTGGCTCAATCAGAATGCTCTGGTCTATGTGGAGACAGAGAAAGAGCATCCGCCCCTCGGCTTGCCCAGCGGCTGGATGCCACTGAAAGAGAAACAAGCCGGTCAGGTGACCTATCGCCTGTATCGAGTCGAACACACGGAGACAGAGTAATGAAATTGGTGATTCTTATCGGCAAGGCGATCACCCTATTTGCCTGGGCCGTCATGATCTACAACCTATTTGCGCCGGCGGAAGGCAACATAGGCATGCTGTTGACCCTACTGCTGGCGATCACCCTAGTGATGCACGGCCTGCAGACACTGATCTTCCGCACCCTGTTTAAGCCACTGATGACCCTAGGTTTCCGCCAGTACCTGAATGTCATGCTCTTCGGTGTATTCAGTCTGCTGGAATATCGTCAGCGGGTGATGCAGCAAGGCATCACCGACAAGCAGGCCTAATACCAATCGTAATAAACAATTGATCATTCTAGCTTGGGAAGGTGCGAACAAGTCGTCGCACAGCTCTGGCTTTGATAGCAGCGACAGTTCAAGGCATTCAACTGAGGGCATGCCGAGGCCTGCTGAAGTTGAATAACGCCGAAATGGTGTTGCTATCAAAGCCCCGCAGGGCGAGGCTTACAGCGGTATTTGCTGCGTTACAGTTCTTGCGAAGGACTAGGGCCATTCGCTGCAAACTGTGCCTAGCATCTATCCACTTTAAGCACACGCAGAGCAAGCACGGGAGAATAACTACTTAACCTGAACTCTGGATAAGAAAGGCTATCATTCTTTGATTTGCAGAATAGCAATATTATCTCATGACTCAGTGCGGCCATTTTAGATGCAAAACAAGGCAAAATCATAAGACAATAGCTGGTCTATTGCGTTGATTTTAACGACGTTAGGCGCTAAAAGAGCCGTGCTGAGAGACTTAGATTATCCGGAGTTGAGGTTACTTATCTAATAATCCTGCTTTGTTCTCAAGCGTTTTTCCTGCGCGATTTCTGATCACATGTCTACTGTGATTGGTATAATTTGCTCTCATTCTTTATAAAAAGCAGTCATAAAAAAAGCCCCAGATAGAGGCTTTTTTTATGACTCCAAATGACAAAACTAGAGTCCGGGCACCCGTCCCTGATAATTGATCGGGTAGTACCCCTGACTGTCACGCTTGCCGAGGAAGCTCAGCGCCTGCTTTAGATCTTCTGGTTGCGCCTGAGTTTCTTTTATCTTGGCAGTAACCTGCAGCAGCTTATCGGCCTTCAACAGGGCATGACCCGTCAGGCCTAAGGCATTCATGCTGTCGTCTGTCTGCACCTTAATGTTGCCATCGACACAGCTGAGTGCCACGGCAACGTCTCCCAATGGATACTTGCCAAACTGATTGTTCACCTGCAGCTGCTGGGCAAACAGCTTACCCGTGAGCTGCTGACACCAGGGCTCGCCCTGCTCCATATTTTGTAGCATCAGGCTAAAGTTACCCCCGACCTGGGTACGAAACGGCAGACGTGTATTGCCCACGAGGAACTCGCTTGGTGCATCGAAACGCACGCCGCTGGCGTCTATGCCAGACATAGAAAGACTGACGAATCCCTTACCGTTGACTGCAGTAGCACGGCTGCCCACGACGAAGTCGATATTGGCTTTGCCCGTCAGTAGTCCCCAAGGGCTCAATTGCCAGCTCACCTGCTCCAGGCGACGCTTTTGCAGCATTAAGGTGTCTATTTCACCAGACCAGATGGTGCCCGAGCTCCCTGAAACACTGACTTGCTTAGGCAAGGGGGCCAACTTAACCGCCAGACTCGCCGGAAACAGGGCGATAAGAAACACCAGATAGACGAAAACGCCGATAACAATTTTTTTCACTAGACCCACAAAAAACCCTTACTACTTAGTTACTGCGAGAACTGGATGCGACGTACCTTGACGAAGCCCTCGGCCTCACCATCGGCCAGATCGAGATTATCCAGGGAGAGACCCTTCTGCTGTACCAGGTCACTCAGATAATCCAAGAGCGAATCGAAGGGCACCTCGTCCATCCACACCTGGATCTTATTGCCCTGTGGCTGCATACGTGTGATCTCCAGGCCATAGCTTTTGGCACTCTGCGTCACCACAGTGCTGAGGCTGCCTGAGAAGCCCTTCTTACCACCGGCCTGCTTAAGACCGGCGATCTTGTTGGCCGTCTGCTTCACATAATTGAGCGTACTTTCCTGGGCCGTCAGGTTGCGCCGTGCATCTGCCTCGGCCTGACTGATAGGCGTCCAGATCCCCCAATAGAGGATGCCGACCCCCAACACTATGGCGCAAGCCGCCACGAGCTGCTGCTCGCGCAACACTAAGCCATTCCACCACGTCTTAATGTTGTCCATCTTACTTGCTCCTCAGGGTTAAGGTACTGGTCACTTCATCCTCGCCGCTGTTCATGGCGCCGGAATCCACCTGGAAATTAGGCGAGATCAGCTCCTTGAACTGTTCGATCTGGGCATAGCTCTTGGCGGTGATCTGCATGCGCAGCTCGTTACGGCCACTGTCGAAACGCAGACTGGTCGGCTTAAGCTGCGGCACCTTAGCGAAACCCTCGGCGAGATCGTCCAGCATGGTAAAGAAGGCCATACCGCCGCCAGCCCCTTGCAGGGTACGCAGCTGACTCTGCATCTGCGAGCGCACGTTGACCATACGCGAGCTGCCCATCACCTGTTTGAAGATCTCACCGGTCTGCTGCTGCAAGCCTTCACGCTCAACATTCATCTGATGAATGTTGAGTCCCTTGTTCACCAAGGCCAGCACCAGGGCCACCAAGATAACCATGGCGGCATTACGCCACAGTAGCAGATGCTTGCTGTATTCACGCTTAGGGGTATAGATACCACTGAGTAGGTTCAACGGCGCGTTGAGGATCCCCTTGGCCAACACCAGCATAGGCAGATCCAGCGGCTGAGGCTTCACCTCGACGCCTTGAATGTCCATGTCGCTATAACTGGCCAGGGTGATAGGCGTCTCTTCCTGCGCCTCCGCAAGCTTAGGCAGGGCGGCCTGGAACCAGTTGGCATCCAGGCTGACACCGCTACCTGCGCTGGTACGCAGCAGGTAATCCGGGCCAAACTTCATCGCCGCCCACTGACATTCCTGCAGCGGCAGAGCCAGACAGTCGGGCACCAATTGACGCGCCTTGATGCCTGCCTCGCTCAACCAGGAGAGCCAGGTCTGCATCTGTTCGTGGGCCACCACGGCAACGCTAAGAGACTCGCCGCTGCGAGGGCCTGGAACAAAATGCAGTTCATCGACATTCTCGGCCAGACTCTCTTCCAGCATGAAAGGCAGCGCCTTCAGCGCCTGACGCTGGCCCTTCTCTGGCAGCTCCACCGAGGTGAGGGTAATGGCGGAGGCGGGCACCAGGATATCTACCGGACGGTTACCGGCGCGCTCGGTCAGCGTCGACAGCCCCTGGGCGTCGCTCAGCTCTCCCGAGGCGATGATCTCCTGCTCTTGCTCCGACCACACCAGCCAAGAGCAGCTCTGCTCCGCGCTTCTTCCTAATCGGATAAATAATCTTTCACTCAATGTCTTTCTCCACAAGTCTCATGAAGTTGCTCTCGATGAGCTTGTCCTTTTATTAGCCTAGACGAGCATGGCCCACCTAAGTGATTATTTTTGGCCGCCATATTGACGGGTCAAGACGTCCAGCTGGTTGTTACCGCCCACACGTAATACACTTTGCATCCTAAAAGTGGCACTATCAACCTTAGCACCCGCCTCTAACAGAAAATACTTACTCTTGAGGCTAAAGCTCGATTCCAGGTTCTTTTGCTGACGCAGCCCAGAGATGGAGCCATTGGACCAGAAGTCTTCCATGCTGTCATAGCCGTCGCCAGGCCGCTGATTAATGATGCTCTCGGCCTCGCCCACGCTGATCTTATTATCAAACATTCCCGCCAGCAGCGCCGCCTGCTCCACCTCTATGGTATTGACGTTCAACACCTGGCGATCATTACCTGGAATGACGCAGATATAGGGGGCCAACTTAAGGTAGACCTCCTGACTAAAGCCGATCACCGCCCGCAGCTCGCTGCGATGACTCATCAACGTGTTAGCGGCGCGATAGGGCACGGTTCGCGACTCATAGTCGGCATCTTCGGCACCGAAAGGGCTGGCGACCGTGTCCTCATCGATATAATCTTTCAGCGTATGGGTCAGACGCTCGGCGGAGAAATCATCCATCCCCAGCGCAACCAGCAGCCCCTTAAACTGTATCGCCGCCAATGGCAGCTTAGGCTGGCCGTTTTCCACCTCTGTGGTCTCAATAGCCAGGGCGTTAAGATTAAAACAGGCCTGCAGGTCGCTGATTCGACCGCCTATCTCCCCCTGCTCTGCCGGAAATACCACATCGGCCTGAGCCCAATATTGTTGCCGATGCACCTTGCCATCATCGGCATCGTCTAAATCTTGCTTCAGCACCTTCTTGACCAGCTCTTCGGCCGATATCGCATACCAATAAGCTTGATCATACTGCGCCAAGTTGATGGTACGACGCACAGATATCTGGTTGCGGCTATTGATGTTAGTGGCAATGATGGCGATCATCGCCACAATCAGTAAAACGACGATCAGCGCCACGCCACGCTGCTTTCCTGGCAGGTTATTCATCGCCATCTTCCTTGCCACCGGAGCCGCCACTGTTGTTGCCACCAGTATTGTTTCCGCCCGAGTTGTTACCGCCCGAGTTGTTGCCGTTATTGTTGCCGTTGTTATTGTTGCCGTTATTGTTACCCGAATTATCTTTGCTAAGCGTTGCCCCTAGCGGTAGCAGGAACTTGCGCTGCACCTTGCCTAGGCCTTCCACCTCAACGGCCATGGCGATCGCCTTGGGCAGGCTGGTAGCGTCAAACTTACGCTCCCACTTGTCCTCGACATAAAAGGAATACTCCACCGAGAGAACGTTCTTAATCACCACAGTCTTGATCGGCTCGGCGCCAAATTCCGGTTCGGGATAGGGAAAATACCAACGCTCCAGATTATTGTCCTGCACCACATAGGCCACAGATTGCAGACTGCCCCGCGGCAACAAACCATCGGGATTCAGCCAGCCGATGCGATAAAAGACGATGGCCTCCGACTCGGAGTCGAACATATCTTTACCGGTTTGAATCACGGTCGAGCCCCGTCCGCCTTCCAACAGGCGTGGGGTGCGGGCCACCATCTGGCCAAAATCTCGCTCTAAAGCCCCGAATCCTTGTTGCAGCGACTTCAGCCGCTGGGCAAACTCGGCGGTGACCTCATCGTTTTTCATCACAGTGCTGAGCACGGCATTGGCCGCCAGACCCAACATGGCAAAGATGGCGATGGCGATCAGCATCTCCAGCAGGGTAAAACCGCGAGTAGTCTTATTCTTCTTTAAGGACATAGCTACTCACCTGGGCGATGACGCGTTGGTAGCGATCATCGTCACTGACACTGATGCGTATCATGCGAAAATTATCATCTGTGGTTTTCACCACCTCTTTGCGCCAATACCACTCTTTTCCCGCCAGCTCGACGCTGCCATCTTTACGGCCAAGGTCGGGGAACTTCTTCTCCAGGCGGGCATCTACCATCTGGTTGCTGGCCACCCACTGGGCCAGGGTGCGCTCCTCGAGTATCGGCATATTGGCCATCTGCTCACCCAGACTCTTAGTGATGGAGACGGCGGCGATGGCAAACACCATGAGGGCAACGATCACCTCAAGCAGCGTCATACCTGCGCTGCGGCCTCTGGCCTTGATACTCAGGCCTAGCCTGGGCTTACTCATCGAATCCATCCTCTCTGCCCAGGGTCAGACGCCCCAAGGCATCACCCACCACCAGGGCCTCTATCTCCTGGCCTCGCTCATCTTTACCGACGAAGGTCAGCTCGAAGGCGCTCATCTCGCCGCTGGGAAACAGCATCACCTGAGGCTCGGGAAACTTTTTCTTCTCATCTTCACTGCGCTCGATGAGCGGCTCATCGAACCAGGACTCATCATCTTCTTCATCTTCTTGGATTAAAGGCAAACCATCGAGCACCAGATGCATCTCGACTCCAGGTTCCATCTCTTTGGCCGCCAGCAGGCGATCTTGCTGCAGTGGCTTCCATTTGCCTTCATCGTAATAAACGAACTCATAGCGCTTCTCATCAATGACGATACCGATGAAATGACCGCTGAGTATGGTCTCATCCAACACCAGCTCGGTGGCGGCCATAAACTGGCGCGCCGTACGCTCCAGCGCCTTATGCTGATCGGCGCCGCTAGTAGTATAAGTCACCGCGGCGGCAGCCAATCCCATCAGCAAGACGACCAGCAGGACCTCTAGCAGGGTGAAACCAAATTGGCGGACGCCACGCATAGACAGACTCGACCTAAGGCTTATTGGTAATCTTGCAGGTTCCAGTTACCGATATCGTCTTCGGTACCCGGCTGACCGTCAGGACCGGCACTGAAGATGTCGATCTTACCCTGCTCACCTGGGCTCAATAGCAGGTAATCGTTACGCCATGGGTCCTGTGGCAGACGCTTCACGTAGCCATCGGCACGGTAGTTGCGTGGCTCGGGTGAGATAGTTGGCTTCTCTACCAGGGCTTCCAGTCCCTGCTCTGTCGTTGGGTAGACGCTGTTGTCCAGACGATACATGTCCAAGGCATTTTCCAGTGCAACAATGTCAGATACCGCCTTTTGGATGTCGGCTTTATCTTTGTTGCCCATAAGGTTAGGCACAACCATAGAAGCAAGGATCCCTAAGATAACGATAACCACCATAACTTCCAGTAGGGTAAAACCTTTTTGCTTGTTTCTTGCTTGCATTAATACTTCCTCTATAAAAAATACCCTAACGTCTGGAGTTAGGACGGCTGTTGGTAGTTAACGCTTGGACGTTAACCACTAATCATGTTGTTGAGTTCTAAGATCGGCTGCAGAATCGCCAGGACGATAAACAGGACCACGGCCGCCATGCTGACCACCAGCATAGGCTCGAACACCCCCAGGGCGATGTTGACATTAGACTCAAATTCTCTGTCTTGGTTGTCGGCGGCGCGCTCTAGCATCTGCTCAAGCTGACCGCTTTTTTCACCCGAGGTGATCATATAGAGCATCATAGGGGGAAAAAGTTTAGTATTGGCGAGCGCCGCGCCTAGACTCGTGCCTTCACGTACCCTAGCGGTAGCCTCCTCGACCGCCGCCCGCACCCTGACATTCATCAAGACCTCGCTGGCGATACGCATGGCATCGAGTAGCGGAACCGAACTGGCGGTCAGAATACTCAAGGTGCGCGCAAATCGCGCCGTATTAAGTCCCTTACTCACCCGTCCGACAACCGGCATCTTGAGTATTGCCGTGTCGAACTTCATCCGATTGGCCGCGCTGCGCAGCAACTGCTTGGCACCGACCATCAGGACTATGATGATACCCATGACGATAAGGCCATAGTCGCGAACAAAATCCGATGAGGCGATCAAAAACTGTGTCGTCCAGGGAAGTTCCTGGCCCATATGCTCGAACTGACCCACCACCTGAGGCACCACGGCGGCCAGCAAGATGGCAATAACGCTGATAGCCACCAGCGTCAGCACTATGGGGTAGATCATCGCCTGAGTCATCTTGGTCTTTAGCTGCTGACGACGCTCGGTATAGTCAGCGAGGCGGTTGAGCACTATCTCTAGATGGCCTGATTTCTCGCCAGAAGCCACCATGGCGCGATAGAGATCGTCGAAGATATGAGGAAATTCCGCCATCGAGTCGGCCAGGCTGTAACCCTCGACCACGCGCGAGCGAACCGCCATCACCATACTGGCGAGCCTGTCCTTCTCACACTGTTGACCAACGGCCTTGAGTGCCTCTTCCACCGGCAAACCTGCAGCCACGAGAGTCGCTATCTGGCGGGTGATCAGTGCCAGCTCGGCGACCGAGATGCCGCGCTTGAAGCTGAAACCACCGCTCTTCGCCTTGGCTTCCTTCTCGACTACTGGGGTGATCTCCAGCGGCATCAGACGCTGCTCACGCAATTGTCCCCTGGCATGACGCGCCGTGTCGGCTTCGACAACCCCTTTCTGCTGTTTGCCCTGGGCGTTTAACGCCTTGTACTCAAATGCTGGCATGGCTACTCCTCGCGAGTGACGCGCAGCACTTCTTCCAGGGTTGTCACCCCGTCGAGGACTTTGATCATGCCGTCATGGCGAATACTAGGTACCGTCTTACGAATATGCTTCTCGATGGCCAGCTCGCCGCGTCCGGTATGGATAAGCTCACGAACATAGTCATCCACCAGCAGTAGCTCGTGGATACCGGTACGGCCACGGTAACCGTTGTGACCACAGGCAGCACAACCTGTCGCGCGGTAGATGGTGCGCGGATCGTCTTCGCTGATCCCCAGCAATTCTCGCTCACGCAAGTCTGGCGTGTGCTCCGTCTTACACTGAGGACAGAGGGTACGGATCAGGCGCTGTGCCAGCACGCCCAGCAGACTCGAGGAGACTAGGAAGGGCTCAACCCCCATGTCTTGCAGACGGGTAATGGCGCCCGAGGCGGTATTGGTATGCAGGGTCGAGATCACCAGGTGACCCGTTAGTGAAGCCTGCACGGCGATCTGCGCCGTTTCAAGGTCACGGATTTCACCTATCATCACCACGTCAGGGTCTTGACGTAGAATGGCTCTCAGGCCACGGGCGAAGGTCATGTCGACCTTAGTATTCACCTGGGTCTGACCTATGCCAGGCAATTCATATTCGATCGGGTCTTCGACGGTCAAAATGTTAGTGTCGATGGCGTTGATCTCGGTAAGCCCCGCGTACAGGGTAGTACTCTTACCCGAACCGGTAGGACCGGTCACCAAAATAATGCCGTGAGGCTTACGGATCAGCTCATCGAACTGCTCGCGTATGGTGTCGGTCATCCCCAGCTGTTTAAGGTCCAGGTTACCGGCATTCTTATCCAGCAGACGCAGTACCACGCGCTCGCCATGGCTAGATGGCATGGTGGACACACGCACGTCGACCGCACGGCCGGCAATACGCAGCGAGATACGGCCATCTTGCGGCACACGCTTCTCGGCAATATCCAGACGCGCCATTACCTTGATACGCGAGACAAGTAGCGACGAGAGCTTGCGATTCGGCTTGAGCACCTCTTTGAGCACACCGTCGACACGAAAACGCACCACCAGCTGCTTCTCATAGGTCTCGATATGGATATCTGAGGCTTCCTCTTTGATCGCCTCGGACAGGAGCGCATTGATCAGCTTGATGATAGGCGCATCGTCGTCACCCTCGAGCAGATCTTCTGTCTGGGGCAGCTCCTCGGCCAGAGTGAACAGATCCATCTCGTTGCCGATATCTTCCATCAGCTGCTGCGCTTCGGAAGAGTTGGCCTGATACACCTGGGTCAGCTTGGCCTCGAACACATCAGGCTCAAGCAGAGCCAATGCCAGTTCCTGGCCTGTGTAGCGACGCACCTCCAGCATCGCCTCTATCGGCGTGTTAACTGTGTGATACAGGGTCAATCCGGTGTCGCTCTTCTCCAGCACCAACTCGAATCTGTGGGCGAAGGCGAAGGGCAGACGGTCACGACTGCTTGAGTGAAATACCTCATCGGATTCGGCCTCCGAGGCTAGCCCGAGTTCACTCGTTACCTGGGCCAGTTCCTCGTTTTGTGCGGCTTGGATATCACTCATCTTGCTTATCTTGCTGCTTGTTTTCGTTGATCTGTTTCAGCGCAGGATCGGTTTCACGCATCTTGGTATCGAGTCCCTTGCGATCCTTGTAACGTTGCAGCACCTCATTCACTTCAGGCGGCAGGTACTCCTCCTGACTCCACTCTTCCAGGATAGGTACGCTGGTATTTGGCATCAGATTCACGCCACGCTCCTGCTGCTCTAGCTGCAGGGCGCGGAAGTAGTTGTATTTACGACCGGCTATACCTTCCATAGTCACACCATCACGAATGATGGTCGGCTTGATAAAGACCATAAGGTTTTTCTTCTTCTTACCGCTCGATGATGACTTGAACAGGTGACCCAAGATAGGGATATCGCCGAGAAAAGGTACCTTCTGCACGCTCTCCTGCACCTCTTCGTTGATCAGACCACCGAGCACGACGATCTGGCCCGAATCGGCCATCACTGTGGTGGTCAGTCGGCGAGTAGCAAAGGTCACGTCCACACCCGTCTTACCATTGATACCAGAGACTTCCTGTTCGATGGTGAGCTTAACCGTGGTGCCTTCGTTGATCTGTGGCACGACTTTCAACTTCACGCCCACTTCTTTACGCTCGACCGTCTGGAAGGGGTTGCTGTTGCCGTTGCTGGAGTTCTGGCTACCGGTCAGCACAGGTACCTCGTCACCCACGATGAAGGAGGCTTCCTGATTATCCAGTGTGGTGATAGAAGGCGTTGCCAGTACATTTGACTTGGTATCGCTGGAAACCGCCTGGATCAGGGCACCAAAGTCGCCCATGGCCACGCCCCACGCCATACCATTCACCTTGCCCAGCGCCTGCGCCAGCAGGGTAATATCACCTTTCTTGTCTGGATTGTCGGTACAGGTCAAATTGTCACCTGAACCGGTACAAGTTTGCGATGCTTTCTCATCTTGAGCCTGCCAGATACCGGCACCGATCTCACCGATGGTGGGGCCTAAGTTATTAAACTGGGTGCCGCCACCGGCCTCTGTGGCCCACTGCACGCCAAAGCCGACATCGTCACCCTCGGCGACCTCGACGATAATGGCTTCTACCAGCACCTGTGCGCGGCGAATATCCAGCTGGTTGATGACACTCTCCAGCGTGCGCATCTGATCCGGTTCGGCGCTGATCACCAGGGCGTTGGTGTCTGGGTGAGCCATGATGTTAATTTCGTTGCGACGCTTGCTGCGACCGCCCTGGGACTGACCACCGTCCTGATCTTTGGCCAACTTCTCGGCGAAACCGGTCAGCACTTCTACCAGATCTTCTGCCTTGGCATAACGCAGGTAACGCACCTTGGTATTACCTGTGGTCGCCTGTTCGGCATCCAATTTCTTAATCAGGGCCACCACGCGCTGACGACTCTTCTCGTCACCACTGACGATCACCGCGTTGGTACGCTCGTCGGCAACCACTTTAGGCGCCTGACCCGGTAGCTGGGACTGGTTGGAGCTTGCGCGGTACAGGGTATCTATGATACGCACCATCTCGCCGGCAGAGGCGTATTCCAACGGCACCACCTGCACCTCAGTATCACCCTGCTTATCGACCCGGCGGACGATCTCCACCAGCTTGTTCACCACGGCCGCACGGCCGGAGATCATCAATACGTTTGACGGGTCGTAGTTAACCACGTTACCGCCACCCGCGTTGTCGTTGAGCTGACGCAGCAAAGGAGCAAGTTGTTTGGCCTCAGTGTTATAGAGGGCGACGATTCGGGTCACCATTTCATCGCCCAGGCCTGGAGTGCTGTCGTCGGCAACGCGGATCGCCGAGGTCTTGGCGTCTTTGTCCTTGATCACCTTGATGATGTTGTTGTCCATCTCGACCACGGCGTAGCCATAGACCTGCAACACATTAAGGAAGAATTGATAGTACTGCTCATCGTTGAGCAGATCATAACTGCGTACGTTGATTTTGCCGCGTACGGTAGGGTCGACGATGATAGTCCGGTTCAGGTTCTTACCAACGATATTGATAAACTCCTGAATGTCAGTGCCCTTGAAATTAGCCGCGTATTGTTCCGACCACGCCACTTGTGGCGCTAACAGCGAGGCGCCCATCACGACGCTCGCGATAAGGTTGCGGCGTATTTTCTTGTTGTTCATTAATGACTTCCCCTAAACCCTTTTTATTGCGGCAAACTAAACATGATCTCGACCAGCTGACCTTCTCTTTCGACCATCAGAGAAATTTCGGTCAATTCTGGCAACTGTGCCATCACTTCCAATGCTTGACTCATATCAGTCAGATCATAGCCGTTCATTGATTTTGCTAAATCGTTGGCTTTAAAGCCAGCTTGTTTAAATAATTCTCTATCCTTGCCTGGGTTTAAACGATATCCCTGCAGCTCGCCGCCGGCGTTAACCGGTGAAATCGCCAGGTAATCGGTGATCTTGCTGGGATCTTCCAGCAGCGCGTCGCGCGACTCTTCCAGTTCTTTAGAGACGGCGCTGTTGTTGCGCTTGTCTATGGTGCGGACATCGCGAGAGGAACGTGCCTCTTGCAACAAGTTATTGGCTTCGCCCTGGGCCTCATACTTGAGGCCATCGAGCATCAGCGTCTCGTAACGACCAGTGTTAGAGATGATGATGCGATCGGCGTACACCTCTTTAAGCGAGGCAGAGGTGCCCTGGATCTTGTCGCCCAGGCTATAGGTGTTCTGGCTACCACGGGACTCGATCACCGCTAGCCCATTCTGCTCGGCGGTCGAGGCCACCACGCCGGTCAACTGAATCGACAGCGAGGTCTTGGGGGCGTCGGTGATCTTCTCTTCCACCACAGGCTTAGGCTTATCCGAGTTGGGGTCGGCCTTACCAAAGAGGGCTAATGCTTGCAGCGTAGAGACATTCACCTGGGACGATGACTGACTGCTGGAGACAGGGGTCGCCTGCCATTTTTGTGGGGTTTCAGCGACGGGCACCAACTTCCATGTGATTTGCGCCAAAAGATAGATAGCGATAATCAAACCGAGCCAGAATACGGCCGAACTCAGAGGCTTCTGCGGCACGGCAGCGGCCTTAGATATTACTTTGTCTAATAAATCCATATTATTGTGGACCCTCTATGCAGGCCTCTAATCTGATTATGATAATTTCCTAGCTGTGGCTCATGCTAACCTACACAGCTATTCGCAACAAGCCCATAACAGTCTCTTTATTGGCCTATAGAGGCGATTTATGCTAACTTTACGCGCCTAAAAAGGGTGTGAGGTCTGTCGCTATCTCATCTGTTGGCTAACAACAAGTATGGACTATTTTTTCAGCCTGTGAGCTTGCACATCTTTATACACCTAAGGAGACCTGATCACCATGACCTCAGAGAAAGCGATTGGCGTTCGGCTCGACAAGTGGCTGTGGGCCGCCCGCTTCTATAAGACGCGAGCAATCGCCAAAGAGATGATCAACGGCGGTAAGGTCCATTACAATGGACAGCGCACTAAGTCGAGCAAGCTGGCGGAAGTCGACGCCGTGATTAGATTACGACAAGGATATGACGAAAAAAAGATCGTCATAAAAAAATTATCCGAACAGCGCCAGAAGGCGGTGGTCGCCCAAACCTTATATGAAGAGACGCCAGAAAGCATAGCCAAACGCGAGACCTATGCCGAGGCTAGACGCTTGAATGTGCTTAACAATCCCGCGCCGGATACCAAGCCAGACAAGAAACAGCGTCGCCAACTAATACGCTTTAAAGAAAGCTAACTGTGAGACACAAATGAGTAAAGATATCTTAAACCGTTACCTATTCGACAACGCCGATGTGCGCGGACAAATCGTACAGCTAGAGAAGAGCTACCAAGAGATCTTGGCTGCCCACACCTACCCAGAGGCGATTGCACGTTTGCTGGGCGAGCTGATGGCGGCCACCTCTTTACTCACCGCCACACTGAAATTTGATGGTGACATCAGCGTACAGGTGCAGGGCAACGGCCCGGTATCGCTGGCGGTGATCAATGGCAACAACCTACAACAGCTGCGCGGCGTCGCACGCTGGGAAGGCGAGGTCGCCCAAGACGCCAGCCTACAACAGCTCATGGGCCAGGGACACATGGTGATCACCCTGACTCCGAGCAACGGCGAGCGTTATCAAGGTGTCGTGGCACTGGAGAAGGAAACCCTGGCCGAGTGTCTGGAGCAATACTTCCTGCAGTCTGAGCAGCTGCCGACCGCCATCCGCCTGTTTGCCAACGGCAAGCAAGCCGCCGGCATGTTGCTCCAGGTCTTACCGGGCGAAAACGAGCACAACCAAGAGTTCGAACATCTCGAACAGCTGACCAGCACCATCAAGGCCGAGGAGCTGTTTGAGCTCGAGGCAACAGAAGTATTGCACCGTCTGTATCACCAGGAAGAGGTTCGCCTGTTCGATCCTATCGAGGTCACCTTCTCCTGTACCTGCTCCCGTGAGCGCAGCGGTCAGGCACTGAAAACCGTGGCGAAGGAAGAGCTGGACGCCATCCTGGCAGAGCAAGGCAAGATCGAGATGGGCTGTGAGTACTGTAACTCCAGCTACAGCTTCGACTCCATCGATGTCGAAGCCCTATTTAAAAACGCGCCTAAGGCCTATACCCAGCAGTAAATCATCGGCTTATATTCACCTTTGAAAGAGGATGCCTGTGCGCATCCTCTTTTTTTCACAATTTTCGCGATCTTCCTCACACATTCAATTCCGCTTAAGTTACAATCGGCCCTCTGCAAATCATGCAGATAAAACAAAAACAAGCTGGCACAGACCGGCCAACCCTACTCGAATGATGGAGACCTTACAGATGGCGGATGGATCTAAGCAGACTCATAGAAATCCCTCTACGGCACAACTAGTTGAGTTTGCACTCGCACGCGGCGAAGGAGAGCTAACGGCGAATGGTGCATTAGTGGCAAAAACCGGCGAGCGTACCGGACGCTCACCCAACGACCGCTTTATCGTGAAAGAAGCAGGCAGCGAAAATGACATCGATTGGGGTTCGGTCAACAAGCCGTTCGCCATGGATGCCTTTAACGCCCTATGGGATCGCGTTGCGACCTACCTGGCCGACAAGGAGACTTTTGTTTCTGAGCTTGAAGTGGGTGCCGACCCCGAGCACTACCAACCTATTGAAGTAAAAACCGAGACCGCCTGGCATCAGCTTTTCGCCCGTAACCTGTTTATCGTGCCTGAGCAGTTTAACGTCGCCAACAAGCCCGTTTGGCAGATCATGAACGCCCCGGGTTTCGAGTGTGATCCTGCCCGTGACGGCACCAACTCTGACGCCACCGTCATCATCAACTTCGCCGATCGCAAGGTACTGCTGGCAGGCCTTAAGTACGCCGGCGAGATGAAGAAGTCTATGTTCTCCGTGCAGAACTTCCTACTGCCAGCCAAAGGCGTACTGCCAATGCACTGCTCGGCCAACGTCGGCAGCGAAGGCGATACCACCCTATTCTTCGGCCTATCAGGCACAGGCAAGACCACACTGTCTGCCGATCCTAAGCGTTTCCTTATCGGCGACGACGAACATGGCTGGGCACCAGGCGGCGTATTCAATATCGAAGGTGGCTGCTACGCCAAGTGTATCGATCTGAGCCAGAAGAACGAGCCGGTGATCTGGGACGCTATTCGTTTCGGTACCGTACTTGAAAACGTGACTCTGGACGAGCAACGCATTCCTGACTACAGCAACACAGAGCTGACCGAGAACAGCCGCGCGGCCTACCCGCTGGAGCACATCGCTCAGCGTAAGGAAGAGAACCGCGGCGCCGAGCCAAATGCCGTGGTCTTCCTGACCTGTGACGTATCAGGCGTACTGCCTCCAGTGTCTAAGCTGAGCAAGGAACAGGCGGCCTATCACTTCCTCTCTGGCTACACCGCCAAGGTGGGATCGACCGAGATGGGTTCTACCTCTGCGATTCAGTCGACCTTCTCGACCTGTTTCGGCGCGCCATTTTTCCCACGTCCGGCTGGCGTATACGCCGAGTTGCTGATGAAGCGCATCGAGTCATTCGGTAGCCAGGTCTACCTGGTCAACACCGGCTGGACCGGCGGCCCACACGGCGTAGGTAAGCGTTTCGATATTCCAACGACCCGCGCCATCGTCGATGCCATCGTCAGCGGCGAGCTGAAGGATGTGGAAACCGTTCACATCGACAAGCTAAATCTGGACGTGCCTGTGGCCGTGTCTGGTGTCGATGCCAAGCTGCTTAACCCGGTTAACACCTGGGCAGATAAGGCAGAATACGACAAGTACGCCCAGCAGCTGGCAGAAGAGTTTGCCGCCAACTTCACTAAGTACGACGTCTCTGACGCCATCAAGCAGGCAGGCCCTAAGGCTTAAGCCCTACGTCTGATAACAGTATTAAAAATGACCCTTCGGGGTCATTTTTTTATTGCCCACAGCTGTGCAAATCCTACGTACCTAACCAACTAGGTAACAAGCGTCTAACCAAGGCTATAAATATTCTCCTTTCAACAATGTTACACCTAGCTTCAAGTTGTCGTATTTGGCCCTTTTAATTGTTAATAATGGGAATGCATTTAACTCACTTTGGCTCTGTGCTAGTCGGTACGCTACTTGGGTGTAACCCCATACTCTCACTCAGTACTTAGACTTTATCCTCAGGGTAAGCCCCAATTCACAGACTCTTGCTCCAACCTATGCTACGCTGCGCGACTGCAAGACTATACTCATTTCAAACGCAAACTAAACGACAAGACGAGGCAAGGGTGAAAACCAAGACTAGTAGGTTTTTAGGCAATATCGGGGTGCAGGTGGTGATCGCCATGCTTATCGGCGCCGCCGTCGGTTTTATCATGGGCGAACAGGCCAGCGTATTTGCGCCGCTAGGCACCATTTTCATCCATCTGATCAAGATGTTGGTTATCCCTCTGGTGCTGGTGTCCATCATCTCCGGCGCCGCCAGCCTGGGCGACAGCCCTTCGGCGGGCAAGATAGGCATAGGCACCTTCGGCTTCTTCATCATCACCTCTGGGGTGGCGGTTGCCCTGGCGCTACTGCTGGGCAACCTGTTCCAGCCCGGTAACGGCGTCGATTTTACCGCCCACAGCGCCAGCGGCCTGATGAAGGTCACCGAAGAGCATGGCGCCCTGCCCGGCGTGATGGACACCTTCATCGGCATGATCCCCACCAATGTGTTCGAGTCACTCACCGGCGGCAATATCCTGCAAATTCTGGTCTTTAGCATCTTCTTCGGTATCGCCCTCACTAAGGTGAAGGGGGAAGGCAGCAAACCGATTCTGGCGGCGCTCAATACCATAGTCGACGCCTTCGTGTGGATGATCAACTGCGTCATGGTAATCGCGCCTATCGGCGTGTTTGGCCTGATGGCCGACTCGGTCGGTACCTTCGGCTTCGATGCCTTGGAAGTGGTATTTAAGCTGTTTGCCGTGTTTGTCTTAGGCATCTTACTGTTTGGCTTTCTCTTCTTCCCACTACTGGTACAGCTATTCTCCAATGTCAGCGCCAAGAAGTTTATCAGCGTGATGAAGAAGCCTCAGGTGATGGCACTGTCTACCGCCTCCTCCATGGCGACCCTACCGGTTAACATGGAAACCTGTGAGGAGGAGCTGGGGGTCTCAAAACCCACCGCCTCCTTCGTGCTGCCGCTAGGCGCAACCATCAACATGAGCGGTAACGCCATCTACTACGGCCTGGTGGCAATTTTCTTCGCCCAGATGTATGGCATAGATCTCAGCCTGGGCGCCTATGTGGCGATCATCTTCACCTCGACCCTGGGCGCCATAGGTCAGGCAGGCGTACCCGGCCCCTCCTTCCTGGTGGTTGCCGTACTGCTGGCCGCCGGCATCCCCATCGACGGGTTGCCGCTGCTGTTTGCCCTGGACAGGGTCTTTGACATGATCCGCACCTCGCTCAACATCACGGGCGATGCCGCCTGTGCGGTGATCTTAGACAAATACACTCAAGCTAAGTAATCAGCTAATACGACTTAAATAACAAGGAGATGGCCTCAAACGGCCATCTCCCTCATCTGTCCATCCAATGCCAATTCGCCACCTTGAAAGTCAAACAAACCAAACTTTATGTAAAGCATGCTTGACCTTGGGTCTTTTTTAACCTAGCTTGTTATGTAAAGGGTGTTTGACATTTAACTCGAGCGAGAGGAACCGCATATGAAACAGATCATCGACGCCATCTGCTCCAGAGGGCTACCGTTAAGGGATATTCAGAATGCCAACCAGGTGAATCTGCTCGCCCTCTTATGGGCGCTCAGCCTGGGAGGTACATCCTTCCTGGCCCATCAAGGCTATCTAACATCGACATGGGTGCTGGCAAGCTGCTTCATCCTCCATGGTGTCATCGGCATTTGGATGCTGCTGGCCTTCAAACGCTTCCTGCGCCAACTCGACGAGATGGAACGTAAGATACAGCTCGACGCCCTGGCCTTGGCTGTCGGCGTCAGCATCATAGGCTTCTCCCTCTACTCGATTCTGGACATGGCGGATCTGCTACCGGATCTAAAGGCCGCCTATCTGGTGGTACTCCTGGCGCTCACCTATATGCTGGGGATTATCTTCGGGAGACTCAACTACAGATGAAGAACCGTCTAAAACCCCTGCGCGCCGAACGCAACTGGACCCAGGCCGATCTGGCAGGCCTGCTGGATGTATCCCGCCAGACCATCAATGCCATAGAGAAGGGCAAGTATGATCCCAGCCTGCCGCTGGCCTTTAAGATCGCTAAGCTGTTTCAGCTCCCCATCGAGTCCATCTTCGAGGACTAGCAATATCTCTCGGCCCCTATTGACTCAGGGGCCTTTTAGATCGACACTCGCCGAAAATTGACCCGCAGAAAAGCCCAAGACGTCACCCCGCCCGTAAGCCCTCTGCACCAGACATTGTTAACTAGGAACACACCATGAACTTTGATGCTTGGGTAGCTATCGATCCCTTTCGCTGGCGCGAACTCGGCTGCGCCATTCTCTGCGGCCTCATCATTGGCCTCGAACGCCAACTCAGGGGCAAACCCGTCGGCATACGCACCTCATCGCTGATCGTGCTGGGTACCTATATCTTCATCACCGCCTCCATGGCGGTCGCCACCTCGGTATCGGATCCATCGCGCATCATAGGCCAGGTGGTGACGGGCATAGGTTTCCTGGGAGCGGGCGTCATGCTGGCCAAAGAGGGGGTAGTCGTCGGCGTAACCTCGGCCGCCGCCATCTGGGCACTGGCCGCCATTGGTGTCTGTATTGCCGTGGTCGATCCCTTTGTGGGAATCAAGCTCTCCCTGCTGGTTGTGGCCATCCTCTACGGCGTCGACCTGCTGGAGGAATACTCCTCGCTATTTACCCGCGGCGTCCATACCAAGTACCGTAACTGGCGCCGCAACGGCTATTGATCGATCAGGTGAGGCGCCTCGGCTCTGGCCAGGCACCAAACCTGTACCTGAATGTAGCGCCCCTCGAGCAGCTTGGCGATCTCCATGGCCGTGGTGCCGGTTGTCACCACATCATCGACTAGGGCCACGCGCTGATATTCGAACCCATGGCTCAGGCTAAAGGCGCCCGCGAGATTACGCCGTCGCTGCTTGCCCGTCAGCCCAGCCTGGGGCGGCGTATCACTGATTCGCACCAGAGCGTCGGGCAGCACAGGGATCGACAGCGCCTGACCCAGTTCACAGGCGATCAGATAGGCCTGATTGAAGCCGCGCTGGCGCAGACGCCTAGGATGCAGGGGCACAGGCAGGAGTACCTGAGGCAGAGAGATTGCCTCCGCGGCCACCAGCGTATGAATCCTTCGCACCAAGGCCTGCACTATGGGGGATAAGCCGGCCAGTTGTCCCTGATACTTGATCGCCGCCACCGTCTCCCCCAGCCCCTGATGGTAGCTGGCAGGCGCCACCACCTTGAGAGGCTGCGTCGTCATGCAGGTGCCGCAATAAGCGCTCTGCAGACTCATGGTGCGACCACAGCCCAGACAGCTAGGCGACGAGTAGAGCCCAGCATCGAGACAGGTAAGACAGATGCCCCGCTGTGGCAGGACCACCCTTTGATGGCAGATCATACAGCGATTGGGTAGACTAGCCGCCAGCAGCAGTCGTAATCGACTAAGCCGGCGCTGCCAGCGTGATAAATTCAGACGAGTTCTATCCATTTAACTAACTTTCCGACCTGTAGAGGCATCTTAGTGAGTCAGCAATCCTTGCATATTGAAACTATAGGCCAAGGCCGCCCCATCGTCATGCTACACGGCTGGGGGGTCAATAGCGCCGTGTTTACCCCTTTACATCACGCTTTCCACGATCATCAACTCCTGTGCATCGACCTGCCCGGCTTTGGCGATAGCCCGGCCATCGAGGGCGAGCTGGATGCCTGGGTCGACCACATCATGGCTCAGGTACCAGAGCGGGCCATCTGGGCCGGTTGGTCTCTGGGCGGCCTCGTCGCCACCCGCGCCGCGCTGCGCTATCCAGAACGCATCAAGGCCCTGTTGACCATCGCCTCTTCCCCCTGTTTCATGGCACGAGAAGATGAGGGCTGGCCCGGTATTCCGCCGCAGATTCTGGGACAGTTTGGCGATCAGCTGGAAAAAGATCTTGGCAAGATGATAGAGCGCTTCCTCGCCATCCAGGCCATGGGCAGCGAGACCGCCAAGCAGGATATCAAGCAGCTCAGGGATCTGGTGATGGCCAAGCCGCTCCCGGATGCGGGTGCGCTGCGCGCCGGACTCAAGATGCTTAAGGAAGTTGACCTCAGGGCGCAGCTCAGCGAGATTCAGGCGCCTTGGCTTAGGGTGTGGGGAAGATTAGATGGCCTGGTATCACGCCGGGTGCAGCCACTGATGCCGGTTTGCGAATCACGCTATCAAGATCTTGTGCTGCCTAAGGCCTCCCACGCCCCCTTCTTCTCCCATAGAGAAGCCTTTGTCGATGGCGTCGAGGCTTGGCTGAAGACGTTTAATAAATAATCACTTTAATTTATATCACTTTGTGGTTATTATTTAAGCAGCATTCAGAGGGAATTCTATGTTAGTGGTGACCAACTATCCGCAAGTGCCAATCGCGACGACCAACGCCGCGACAGATAGCGCGCGGGTAGAGAGTCAGCAACGACCACCTATCATACCGGCGCCGCAGCTCGCCAAGAGCAACGAAGAACGCCCCTTCAATCCTCAGAACGAGCGCGCGGCGGATCAGGCCAATGTTCAGGCGAAGCTCAATGAGAAGGTGCAGGCCAAGCAGCAAGGGCAAGGCCAGCATCAGCAGGAAGGCCAGCAACAGCAGCAACAGGCTAAACAAGGAGCGGCCATCATACGACCGCTGATAATGAAACCTGCGCTAGCGCGCCGGGACATTCGCAGCGTACAGGCCGAGATGCCAAGAGAGCCTCAGAAACCTAAGACCCAGTTCGAGAATCAGGCCACCAGCTTCTATCAGAGCGTGTCGGCCCACATTGCCAGCTTCTATCAGACTCGGGCCCTCCCTAAGGGAGAGCCCGAGTTATCCACCTTTATCTGATCACGCCTTCGCTCGAAGACTTGCTCGACGCAGTGTTTTGCTGCGGCGTCTGATATAGCTGTTGTTGATAGGCCATGCTGCCCCACAGTGCCCACGACAGGGCTGTCTGCTTCATCTCATCGCTCTGAGACTTATGGCTCAGGGTATTCGTGGCAAAGTCATAGCCATAGCCGGCCGGCTCGCGCTCCGGCTGCAGGATCACCACATCGTCACCACGCAGATAGGCCATGTTCTTGTCGTACTGCATCAGGGCTCGACCGGGCCAGTTGTCATCCATCTTGGTCAGGTCCCGTCCCAGCATAGGATAGCTGCCTGATACGCCCATCAAGGATAACAGGGTCGGCGCCAGGTCTATCTGGCTGGCCACTCTCTGATCCAGCTTAGGCGCGATGCCATCGCCCAAGATAATCGCCGGGATCCTAAACTGCTCCACGGGTACCAGAGAGGCACCGCCTACGCGGCTCTCATGGTCGGCCACCACCACAAACAGGGTGTCCTTCCAGTAACTGGACTGCTTGGCAAGCTTAAAGAATTCACCCACGGCATAATCGGCATACTTGGCCGTGTTGTTACGGGTCTGCTTGGGCTGATCGTAGAGTTCGATGCGGCCATCGGGAAACTCGAACGGCTCATGGTTAGATGAGCTGAACACTAAACTAAAGAAAGGCTTACCCTCTTTATGGAACTGCTCAAACTCGCTATTGGCCCGCTTAAGCAGATCTTCATCCGACACCCCCCAGGAGCCGACAAACAGAGGATCTTTATAGTCATTCTGATCCACGATATCGCTAAAGCCGTTCCCCAGGAAGAAGCTGCGCATGTTATCGAAATGGCTCTCACCCCCATAGATAAACTGGGTCTGATAGCCGTTCATCCTGAGCAGATCCGCGACGGTAAAGAAGTCGGTCTGACTCTTACCTAACTTAACCACAGAACGTGCAGGGGTCGGCGTGAAGCCGGTAGTGACCGCCTCGATACCGCGCACCGAACGGGTACCCGTGGCATAGAGACGATTGAAGGCCCAGCCCTCTTTCGCCAGGGCATCGATATTAGGCGTCAGCGGCAGACCACCGAGGTAACCGGTAAATCTCGCCCCCAGACTCTCCTGCAGTATGATCACCAAGTTCTTGGGCTTGCCCTGGTAGCTGGCCTGGTTGTAGGTCACGCTCGGCAGAGACTCTGAGGTAAAGGCGCTCAACGGACGACCGCTGTCTTTACGAATGTTGTCTATGATCTGGCTCTTCTCTAGCTTGCCATACACCTTAGAGGCATTGGCTTCCGCCGACATCTGATCGATAGCAAATACCAGCGAATAGGAGGAGTTCACCACCAGAGAGTTCACCAGCGGATCGTCGGCAAAGGCCACCATAGAAGGGTTAAGCGGTCTGTGCCCCAAACTGGAGCGCGCGCCCAAAAGGGTCACGACTATCACCAACAGGGCAATCGCCGGGCGCCATACCCAACGCGGATAAACCACCTCTTTCAGTAAGCGCCCACTCAGGCGCCAGCCTCCCCAAAGACTCAGGCTACTAACAATCAGCCCGAGGAAGATCTCTCCCTTACGGCTGGTCCACAGCATGGAGAGCACTTCTTTGGGATAGATAAGGTATTCGATATAGAGACGGTTGGGCCTCAGGCCATATTCGTCGATAAACGAGGGAGTAGACAGCTCAAGAAAGATCATCAACCACAGGCCCAGAGTCAGCCAGACTCTGAGCACAGACTTCCAACCACGGCCCACCAGATGATCGCCACCAAAGATGGTGGTCCCCAGGGCAGCGATACCCCATAACCAACACAGGGTGGCAAAGTCGACCCTCAAGCCCTGAAGCAGCAGGTGTGGCCAGCCATCGACGGCGGCGACCCTATCGGCCTGCCAAACGCCTAAGCCGATACGGCTCAGTGTGGTGATAGCTAAGGCTATCAACCCAAAACAGATAATGGCGCCAAACGGCCCCCATGTTGACTTAACTTTAGTCATAAATTTTCCACATATTTTCAATCTAGTCTTATGCTTTCTCGCGAAGCACTTGTTACCTTGCCTACATCGCGCGGTAGTTTGACACAAAAGTAACACTTTAGTTCTATTTTTGTTTCAGCGCGCTTCACGATCAACAAAAAAGAGACGAGCCTAGCCATCGTCGAGTAGAACACTCTCAGAGTGAAAATTTTGTCGACAGACTGGACACCACAGCTCAAGACAGATGAAAAATGGATACAAAAAAGCCAATCCCCCGAAAGGAATTGGCTTTTTCTCTTTACTTTTCCGCTACTTTTTTAATTTAGCGAAGGCATCGGCGAAGGCGTTACCCATGGCGGCATTGGCAGGCGCCTTGGGCTGCTTGTATTGCCCCTTGGCTTGGCCCTTACCCTGGGGACCTTTTCCCTGATGGCCCTTGCCCTGACCTGCCTTTGCCAGCCCCTTGGCGCCCTGATGAGACGCCTTGTCACCCGGCTTCTCATCCAGACGCATGGTCAAACTGATACGCTTGCGCTCGGCATCGACCTCCATCACCTTGACCTTGACCACATCGCCCGCCTTCACCACGGTATGGGGATCGCTGACAAACTTGTCGGTAAGCGACGAGATATGTACCAGGCCATCCTGATGCACACCGATATCGACGAAGGCACCGAAGTTGGTCACATTGGTCACTACGCCCTCTAAGATCATCTCCACCTTAAGGTCTTTGATCTCCTCAACCCCTTCCTTGAATACGGCGGTCTTAAACTCACCGCGAGGGTCACGACCCGGCTTATCCAGCTCGCTGAGAATATCTTCTATGGTAGGCAGACCAAACTCCTCGGTCACAAACGCCTTGGCATCAATCTGCTTGAGCAACTCAGTGTTGCCGATCAGGGCATCGACCGCCTGCTGCTGGGCCTTGGCTATCTGCTCGACCAAGGCATAGGTCTCGGGGTGCACGGCGCTGGCATCCAGCGGATTGTCGCCCTCGCGAATACGCAAAAAGCCCGCCGCCTGTTCAAACGCCTTGGGGCCGAGACGCGGCACCTTGAGCAGCTGCTTACGCGAGGTAAACTGACCGTTTTCATCGCGGTAGTCGACGATATTGCGGGCCAGGGTCTTGTTGAGACCGGCGACCTGAGTCAGTAGTGGCATCGAGGCCATGTTGAGATCCACGCCGACACCGTTTACACAGTCTTCCACCACGGCCTCAAGGGACTGTGACAACTGACTCTGACTCACGTCGTGCTGATACTGGCCCACACCGATTGACTTGGGCTCTATCTTCACCAGCTCGGCCAAGGGATCTTGCAGACGACGGGCGATAGACACGGCGCCGCGAATGGAGACGTCCAGATCGGGAAACTCCTCCGCCGCCAATTCGGAAGCCGAATAAACCGAGGCGCCCGCCTCGCTCACCATGATCTTGGTAAGTCCTGGCAGCTCACTCTTGAGCGAGGCAATCAGCTCACCCGCCAGCTTGTCTGTCTCACGAGAGGCGGTGCCGTTACCTATGGCAATCAGCTCCACCTTATGCATCTTCACCAGGTTCGCCAGGGTACGCAGCGACTTCTCCCACTGGTTTTGCGGCGCATGGGGGAAGATGGTGGTATGGGCCATCAGTTTGCCCGTGTTGTTGACTATAGCCACCTTGACGCCGGTTCTCAGGCCTGGGTCCAGCCCCAGAGTCGCCTTGGCGCCGGCAGGGGCCGCCATCAGGAGATCGCCAAGATTTCGGGCAAACACATTAATCGCCTCGGTCTCGGCGCGCTCACGCAGCTTGGCGATAAACTCTGTCTCCATCTGCAAAGCTATCTTGATGCGCCAGGTCGAGGTCACCACCAGCTTGAGCCACTGATCCACCGGCGAGTCGCTCAGCTTGAGACCGAAGTGATCGGCGATGATCACCTCGCAATAGCTGCCAGACTTGGCCTCGCTATCTGGGTCGGCATTCATACTCAGGCTCAACACACCCTCGTTGCGACCGCGAAGCATGGCCAGGGCGCGGTGCGAAGGCACATTCATCAGCTTCTCGCTGTGTTCGAAATAGTCTCTAAACTTGGCGCCCTCTTTCTCCTTGCCCTTCACCAGGCGGCTCTCAAGCACGGCGTTCTGCGTCAGATGCTGGCGCACCTTCTGCAAGAGCTCGGCATCTTCGGCAAATCGCTCCATCAGGATGAAACGCGCGCCGTCTAGCACCGCCTTTACCTCATCGAACCCGGCCTCGGCATTAAGGTATTCGCTCGCCAGAGCATCGATATCTGCCTGACGATCGCTGAGCAGACGATCTACCAGAGGCTCGATACCGGCCTCGATGGCGATCTGCCCCTTGGTGCGGCGCTTGGGCTTGTAGGGAAGGTAGAGATCTTCCAGACGGGTCTTGCTGTCGGCCTGATCGATGGCAGCCTGCAACTCGGCGGTCAACTTGCCCTGGGCCTGAATGCTGGAGAGGATCACCTGACGGCGATCGTTGAGTTCGCGCAGATAGCCCAAGCGGCTATGCAGGGTGCGCAGTTGGGTATCATCTAAACCACCAGTGACCTCTTTACGATAACGCGCCACGAAGGGAACCGTCGCGCCGTCATCCAATAGAGTGATAGTTGCCGTCACTTGCTGCTCGCGAACATTCAGTTCCTGAGCGATGATTTGTGCAATATTTTGCATAGATTACGTCGTGCCCAAATAGAGAGTTAAGTGCCGCCAAAGATAACACAGCCCAGGGCCAAGTTGTACGCCCTATCTGTCGCAACCCCAGATAATGGCGGGTAAATTAGGCGACACGTCTCTCAGTTTAGTCGCGTTTTTCGCACAGCTCCTGCCAGCGCTGCGTCGCCTCAGGGTTACCGTTGCGATAACCTATGTAACAATTGAGCTTCTGAGTGGTGTCGCTCTGGGCCAATGCCTCAACAGATGCCGGCACCTCGATGAGATGCAGGCCACCGCTGGCGATGCAGCCACACAGGGTATCGACAAACTCACCGCTTTGCCGGCACAGGTGACCGCTGCCACCATATGCCTGAATCAATAACTTAGGATCGAACCCCTCATGGTTGCAGGCGTAGATGGGCGCATCACCCGCCTTACCCAGGTGGAAGATGTTGTTGCGCATGTAGACGATGATCAGGTTGGCTCCCTGCTTCTGCAGGTTGATCAGCTCATTCGCCTGGAAGTTAAAGCCACCATCACCGGTGATCACCACCACAGGCTGCGAGCTTTGGCGCTCGGCGAGCTGATCCACCACGGCTCTGGCATAGGGCAGGCTGGTGCCCATAGCCGCATACCAAGGATTAGCCAGATAGCTGCGGCCGATATCGCTGCCTAGGGTGGTCAACTCGAAGCTGGCAAACAGCGAATTCCCCACCTCGGGCAGGAAGATGAAGGGACTCTCGGCGCGCTGCTGCGCAGCGTTGATGCAGGCCGATAGATGGTGATAGCCAAGCTCTGTCTGGGGAGCCAGTTGCGGCACAGTCTCGACAGCCAGGTTCACACTAGCCTTAAGGGTTAACGGCTGCGTGCCGAGCAGCGCCATCACCGCCTCGATATCGGCTTCCCACTGCGCTGTCCCCTTGAGCATGGTCTTGTTACCATGATTGTCTATGGCATGGGTCTGGCTGCTAAAGGCGTTGTTGGTATCGGATGGGAAGATGGCAGTGCCTAGTTCGAGCACATAATCGGCCTCAGACTCGATATAGGCCTGATGAGGCAGACGACTGAAGACGCCGTTATAGCTGCCTAAACAGAGCGGTCTCGATTCATCCAGCATTCCCTTGCCAAACCAGGTGGTGGCATAGGGCAGACCATTTTGCTCACAGAAAGCCAAAATCTTCTCAAGCAGCGGCTCATTGAGCCTAAGCTTCTCGCCGAGAAACACCAGCGGTGCCTTGGCCTGCTCCAGCTGGGTGCGGATCTGGCTGGCGATCAGCTCGGCGCCGCTTAAGTTAAGTGCCTGAGGCCTGAGCTGACTCGGGCAACTCGGCAGACTCAGCGCCTGAGTTGGCTGATAGATGAGATCCCTGGGCACCTCGATATACACGGGCTGACGATTAATATAGGCATGGGTAAGCAGCTGCAGAAACTGCTCGGTGGCCACATTGGGTTGACCGCTATGACGCTGGCCCTGCAGGCGTTCGGCGCGCACACCCAGCGCCTTAAAGGCATTGAGCGCCGCATCGAGATCCGTATGCCAGGCCGTGTGCGGATGTACGCTGTGATGCAACGCCTGACTGTTGATCTCCGCCTCACCAGGCGCCCCCGAGATAAACACCACGGGCAAACCTTCGGTGCGCGCCAAGGCCGCCGCCGAGGTGCAAGGCAGGCTGCCCACGGTATAGGTAGTCATGCAGACCCCGAGAGGGTTCAGCTCGGCCTGGGCGCAGGCACTAAAACCTGCGTGCATCTCATTGCTTGAGGGCAATACCGCCACCTGCTTATCCAGGGTATTGATCAAGTTGGCGACAAAGTCACCTCCAACACCGTAGACACGTTTCACGCCGAAGAAGGCGAGCAGTTCGGCGATGCTATCGCCAAGCAGTGGGAGATGGGCGGCATAGTCGGCGCCAAAATTAGATTCGATCGATACAGACACGTTAGCTTCTCGGTTGTCCAAAAGTGTCTGTAGCCTAGAGAGTGAGGTGGCGCCGCGCCTTGATCGAGATCATCATGCCATCGAGCCCGTGGCGCCACCGCGGGACGCAGAGAGTGACAAGATATCGTTACATTGTGATCAACGGCTAAATATCAACTGCAATATCAGTCTATTAGATAGGATAAAAAGCGTTAGCCCAGGCTTACACCCGGGCCAGATGTCAACGCCATATAAGTCTAATCGTCGAACGCCTTATATTGGATCTTGTTAACGTACCACTCCTTCTTGCCCGCAGGGGTATTGACCACCACCTCGTCGTCCACCTGCTTGCCGATGAGCGCCCTCGCCATGGGCGAGTCTATGGTGATGTAGCCCAGCTTGGTATCCAGCTCGTCCTTGCCGACGATGCGATAACGCACTATCTCGCCTTCCTCGTTTTCCAGCTCCACCCAGGCGCCGAAGAACACCTTGCCCTCCTGCTGGGGCGAGTAGTCGACAATCTGCAGATCCTCCACCCGCTTCACCAGGTAGCGCACCCGGCTGTCTATCTGACGCAACAGGCGCTTGTTATAGGTGTAGTCCGCGTTCTCGCTTCGGTCACCCTGGGCCGCCGCCTCCTGCACCTTCTTGGTGATCTCGGGGCGATACTCTTTCCATAAATACTTAAGCTCTCGGTCGAGCGCTTGCCACCCTTCGCGGGTGATCAACATGGCTTTCATCTTTCTCTCGTCACGACTCAACAAGATGCCTGGCACAGGCCAGCGCATCGAATGATTTTCCGCTGATAATACCCAGTGCAACCCTTGAAAAACAATAGTCCAGTGGCTCGACCATGGCGAGGCCGCCAACCAGGGAGTCACTCTGCCGGCTGGTTCTAGGCAGTTTCAATTTGGTTACAATTTCCCGACAGCCAGTTAAAAACATATAATTTCAAAGACTATCAGCATGTTACAAGTGTTTCATTTCTCCCTAGATAAATTATCGTCTCAATTCAGGATGAAATCTCGCTAGGCTTTTAAATAGCAAAGCGGCTATATTAAGCAGGCACATAAGATTAATATTGAAATTCAGCCAGTTGAGCGGTAAACCTCGAGTCGATCGCACTGAAATAAGGGATAGAGAACATGGGACAAGAAACCTCTAAAATTCTCGTTGTCGATGATGATATGCGCCTAAGAGCCCTGCTAGAGCGTTACCTGATGGAGCAGGGATACCAGGTCAGAAGCGCCGCCAATGCCGAGCAGATGAACAGGCTGCTGGAGCGAGAAAACTTTCACCTGCTGGTGCTGGATCTTATGTTGCCGGGCGAAGATGGCCTCTCTATCTGTCGTCGCCTGCGCCAAAATGGCAATACCATTCCCATCGTGATGCTGACCGCCAAGGGTGACGAGGTGGACCGCATCATAGGCCTGGAACTGGGCGCCGACGATTACCTGCCCAAGCCTTTCAATCCCAGAGAACTCCTGGCTCGCATCAAGGCGGTCATGCGCCGTCAGGCGCCAGAGGTTCCCGGCGCGCCGACCCAGCAGGAGGAGGAGATCACCTTCGGTGAGTTCACCCTCAACCTGGCGACCCGTGAGATGTACCACGGCGAAGAGGCGATCTCCCTCACCAGCGGCGAATTTGCCGTACTTAAGGTGCTGGTGAGTCACCCAAGAGAGCCCTTATCACGGGACAAGCTGATGAATCTAGCCCGTGGCCGCGACTATTCGGCACTGGAGCGCTCTATCGACGTGCAGGTATCACGCCTGCGTCGCCTGATCGAGAAAGATGCCGCCAACCCCAGATATATCCAGACCGTCTGGGGGCTGGGCTATGTGTTCGTACCCGACGGGGCCGCGCGGCGTTAGCCCAGGCCATAGCCCTCAACCCCAACAATGAGCTGGTTTAAACGCTTTCTGCCTCGTAGCGCCTTCAGTCAGACCGTACTGCTGATAGGCTCCCTGCTGCTGGTCAATCAGCTGGTCTCCTATCTTTCGGTGGCTGTCTACTTTATTCAGCCCACCTACCAGCAGATCAACCAGCTGATCGCCCGTCAGGTCAACCTGCTGTTCGTCGACGGTATCGATATCGGCCGCGAACACCTCTCCATGGTCGATGCCCTCAATGCCAAGGTACGCGACGACAGCATGCAGATCTACAACCTCAAGCAGGCCCGCGAGGAAGGCGTCGATCGCGCCGCCTACTACAGCCTGTTGTCTGCGCAGATGTCGGAGCATCTCGGCGGCAAGGCCGAGGTTCGCATCGCCCAGGGCACAGAGTTCGAGATCTGGATCCGTCCTCCCCAGGCGCCATCTGTGTGGATCAAGGTTCCCTTGACCGGCTTCAACGAGTTTGGCCTCTCGCCCCTCACCCTCTATCTTATGGTGATCGGCGCCCTGAGTGTCGCCGGCGGTTGGTGGTTTGCCCGCAAGCAGAACAAGCCGCTTAAACGCCTGCAGAAGGCGGCCATCTCTGTCTCCCGAGGCGACTATCCCGCGCCGCTGCCGCCGAGCGGCTCCACCGAGATCATTGAGGTAACCAACGCCTTCAACCAGATGTCCCGTAGCATGCAGCAACTCGAACAGGACAGGGCCCTGCTGATGGCAGGGATCTCCCACGACCTGCGTACCCCGCTGACGCGCATTCGTCTCGCCTCCGAGATGATGGTCGAGGAAGACGAGTACCTCAAAGAGGGCATAGTGCATGACATAGAAGACATGGATGCCATCATCAACCAGTTTATCGCCTATATCCGCCAGGATCAGGAGGCCAATCGCGAACAGGTTCAGCTCAACGAGCTGCTAAAGGATATCGCCCAGGCCGAGACCAACCGCGACGGCGAGATAGTGCTCGCGCTGAGCGAGTGTCCCGAAATCCCCATGCAGGCGGTGGCAATCAAGCGTGTCATCAGCAACCTGGTGGAAAACGCCTTTCGTTACGGTAACGGCTGGGTAAGGCTCAGCTCCAGCTTCAATGGCCGCCGGGTCGGCTTTAGTGTCGAAGACAACGGCCCGGGTATTCCCAGCGATCAGATCCCCAAGCTGTTTCAGCCCTTTACCCAGGGCGACAGTGCCCGCGGCAGTGTCGGCTCCGGCCTGGGGCTGGCCATCATCAAGCGTATCGTCGATCGCCATCAGGGACAGGTGATACTGACCAATCGCCCAGAGGGTGGCCTAAGCGCCCAGGTGTGGCTGCCACTGGAATAAACGGCCCCCCCTTCACGACAATCCCCTTCACCAACCGGTAGTTTTAACGTCGGATAGAGACTTCATCCTTAAGTGCGAATGTCATCAATTTGCAATATATACGTCATATTCTGGCGCAAACTGTCATTGGCGCTTGATCATGAAAATTTCCACTCTCTCCCTCTGGGCTTCTGCCACCCTGTTACTGCTGGCCGCACTGCTCGCAGGCGTCGTCGTGTGGAGTAACCAGGAACGCGCCCAGATAGAGCAGAAGAATCAGATGCTCTCCGACCTGCAGCAGCAATTTCTGCTGGAGGTTCGCCGTCAGCTGGAAAGCTACCTGAGCACGGGCAATAGCCAGCAGCTGAGCAGTGCCAAACAACAGCTAGAGACCATAGCCGCCAGCTTAGAGCAGCTCTCTCACGATGAAGCCAACCGGCTGCAACAATCGATCGCCACCTTCATCAAAGACCTAGACACCCAATATCGCGCCGCAGGCAAGTTGGCCGGCAATCCCCGCCAGCTACTGGCCCACGCCGAGAGTGAGATGCTCGCCTACAACCAGTATCTGGCCGAGTATGCCGACAAGGGCCTGCCGGAGCACCCCAAGTTGGCCAAGCAATACCTACTGCTGACCCAAAGCCTGCCGCCTTTGGTGTATCGGCTATCACAGCTGACTCAGGACTATTTGATCGGCAAAGATCAGCGCCTCAAGTCCCTTCTCGCGAGTCAGATCCAGGCGCTGACCGACTGGCACGATCAACTGGCCAAGCTGCCGCTACTGGGTCTCTATGAAACCCGGGAGGCCGATGAATTTGCCCTGGGCGACGATGAAGCCGAGCAGATAGAGATAGGCGAAAGCGATTACAGCGAACTCCTCTCCCTGAGCCAGCGTTACGGCAAAGAGGTGAGCAACACCCACCAGCTGCTGACGGCCAATCAGGCCGCCCAGGAAGCCATGATGGCGGCCATCGTCCGCATCGAAGATGAGCTGCTTAAGTTAGGCCTGGCACAACAGGCGCAAAACCAGCACCTCAAGCAACAGCTGCAGACATTACTCTACGGTGTGGTGTCTGTGCTGGCCCTGTTCGCCCTCATCTACCTATTGTTACAGCAACGCCGGGTCGTGAAGCCCCTCAGGCATCTGAACCAGGCATTTATGCGCCTGAGCGAGTCCAACAGCCGTGAGCGCCTGACCATAGCGCGTCGCTGCGAGACGGGGCAGATCGCCGGTCACTTCAATCAACTGCTGGACAGGTTCGAGGCGGAAGATGCCGCCCAACGGGTCAAGATAGGCCAGATCTCCACCTCGCTGTCACAGTTGGTACATCGCATCACAGAGCTGACCCAAGGCACAGAGACCACACTAGGCATAGTCGACACGGCACAGAACCAGACCGAACAGGTACGCGCCATCGCCCGCGAGGTGAGCGAACTCTCCAGCCAGGTCGAGCAACATGCCCAGCAGACCCATAGCCAGATGCTCGCCAGCCAGCAGGAGGTGCAGGCCTTCATGAGCGCCGCCGACGAGACCCAGCAGGCCGTTGACCATTGCCACCTCTCCCTGGGCAGCCTGACCACCTCGGTCAACGATGTCACCACCATCTTGGATGTGATCGGCAACATCGCCGAGCAAACCAACCTGCTGGCACTAAACGCCGCCATTGAGGCCGCCCGCGCCGGCGAGCAGGGACGCGGCTTCGCCGTGGTCGCCGACGAGGTGCGCAGCCTGTCCCAGCGTACTCAGGAATCCTTGCAGCAAGTGGTGACCATATTGAGCCGTCTTACCGAGGCCAATCAGCAGCTGACCCTAAGTGTCGAGGGCATAGCCAACACCAGTCAGAAGCAGGCACAGGGCGCACAGACTCTCTGGCAGGTCACCCAGACGGTGCAACAGCAATCCGAGGAGATGACCCAGACCGCCAAGCAGGGTGTCCGCTTCAGCGGCGAGCAGACCAGCCATCTGGACAACCTGTCCCAGGCGATGGAGTCACTGAAACAACACGCCATGGCCGCCGCCAGTCAGAGCGAGGTGATCGCCGATGAGGTCGCTCAAGGGGTCGCCGACATCGAAGCCAGCCTCGGCATCGACGCACAACCATCTCTCGAGCGCGCCGCCTAACATAGAGAGTCGGGAGCAAACTGGAATCTGGCTGGCAGAAAAATTAGCCATCTTGTGCTAAGGTGCGCCGCATCATAACGGATGATGAACCACAGAGGCGCCTCATGAAGACAACACTCGCACTCGGCTTAGCCGGTCTAATGAGCTTTTCCGCATTTGCAGACTCAGACAACTCACCCTACGCCATGTCGCTCATTGCTGGCCTGGAGTCATACCCTGACTCAGAGTTCAGCTCTATGTCCCGCGGCGGAGGCCTGTCGTTTATCTGGGACGACCTGCGCTATAACAATGTCTACCAGCTGGATACCAACTACTTTAGGGTGCGCGGAACCTACTACTATGAACGCGACTCGGAAAAGTACGATGAAGACAGATTCCGTAACTCCATGGATCTGCGCTTTAACTACCAGCGTCCCTTCGCCACCCTGGGCGCACAACAAGACTATCTGCTCAGTTTTCACGGCCGCTACGAGGGGCATTACAACAGCCAGCAACTGGAAGAGTTTGAACAGCAGGCAGTCGCGGGTCTGTCGCTCAATCGCCGCTTTAGCGACGTCAACCACTATGACCTCGGCCTGACACTCGGATTGGGCTACAGCGAAGAAGAGAAAGATGACGACTGGCCGCGAGAAGAGATGGGCCGTGGTGAGGAATACCTTAACCGTGCCGGATTTGGCTACTTCTTTGAATGGAGCAACAAGTACACCTTTGACCACTCGGGCGTGCAGCTAGGTGCCAAGTGGAGCCGCTTCGACGGCCAATGGGGGTATGACGGCGATCAGTTCTACACCATGGACAGGCTCACCCTGGAGGTAGTTACCCCACTCGCCAATCAGAACAACCTGCTGCACTTCATGACCCAATATATCAGCCGCGATTATGAGGTCGATCTGCTGGGCTTCGAAGACACCCTGTATCGTGTGGCCGTGGAGTATGTGCACTACTTCTAAAGGGTTCTTCTCGAACATTGACTACAAAAAAGGGCGCCTTAGGCGCCCTTTTTTCATCTCGCAAATTATAACGCCGCCAAGACCACCTCAGCCTTGCTCACCTCGAAGCTCTTAGGCGCCTCGACATTCAGCAGGGTGACCACACCGTTATCGATCACCATGGCATAACGCTGCGAGCGGATGCCACCAAAACCTGCGGTGTCCATCTCCAGGCCCAATGCCTTAGTAAAGCTGGCGTCACCATCGGCCAACATCATCAGCTCGCTGGCATTTTGCGCCTCGCCCCAGGCCTTCATCACGAAGGCATCGTTAACCGATACACAGGCGATAATATCCACCCCCTTGGCCTTAAATTGATCTGCCAACACTACATAGCCGGGCAGATGCGCCTCGGAGCAGGTCGGAGTGAAGGCGCCGGGCACGGCAAACAGCACCACCTTCTTGTTGGCAAACAGCTCGGTCGCGTCATGGTTGACCATGCCACTCTCGGTTAACTGACCTAGGGTCGCGGCAGGTAATGCTTGTCCTTGGGCTATCATGGGGAGTTCCTTATTAGTTAAATAATCTTGTTGGCGAATATTCGCTTACTTATGTTCACGAACTTATGCGCAGTTTACACAAGCATAGCCCTAATTCGCGGTGACAAACACAGACGAACCTTAGGGTTTCTCTGTCCTCGCCTCGCCCGAGGTTTTAGCGGAGAGACGAATCCGTCGATAGGCACTGCTACAGCAATGCCCGCAACCGTGCAGCATCAGTTCGCACAGCATGGCAAACAGCAGCCCAAACACCAAGCCGAAGGCGATGGCGCGGCCATCGAGTAAGATGCTGTGGCTAAAATGCTGCCACACCTGATCGCGGATCGCTGGCAGAGGACTCAAGACAACTTGGTCGAATCCGCCATAGGCCGACCGATTAAATTCCGTGAGCGCCTCTGACAGCAGCCGATATCTTTGGTAAATCGCCTCGATACTCTCACCGCCGGCGTTGAATACCGCATCAGGATTCTGCTTATAGTGGGCGATGAGCCTGTCGATATCACCGCCGAAGAAACGGTCGGCGTCACGCTGAAACTCGGCCAGACTCTGTTTGGCCTCCTGGGTATGCGCCGCGAGCGCCTTGCCATACTGATCGACAAAGGCCGGCACCTGCACGCCTAACAGCACGCCGCAGACAAACAACAAGAGTCTCAAATAATCCATCAAGCGTCTTAGCATCAATCTGACCTCAGCCTCTCAATTAACAGGCATTAGCTCTCTATCACTACGCTAGGATACTGCTCGTTGGCATGCTCATGATAGATATCATCCAGAAAACCAGGTAGCTCATCCTCGGTCAGCTCGGGCGGGATCACCACATCATAGACGCGGGCACGCATCCCGGTTTGCGACTCATTAAACAGCTGCCACTCACCACTAATACGCCTAACCGACATAGATCTGCCGAACACGTTAATCCTTATCACCTCATGCTCCTTGGTATTCTCGACGGCTACGCTTATTGTCGCTGGAAGCATAAGCTGACATAGGCTGCTTCTAGCTTTCAATCACTTAGCACAAAGATGTAACCATAACCTGACATAAAATATAACCATAAGCTGACAAACAAGAGTACCCTTTTTCAGGCCGTGGTTATGGCATGTACTTTTACAACATCCGGAGACTTTAAGCATCACTAACAACGCTACATAACGAGTGGCAAAAGAAAACTAAGCCACCCATTTTTTTAAAATAACATAACTCGTTTTCATGGCTTTGGCGAGGGTTACGATCTATGTAATCAACTCATCAATTTTTATCGATATGGCTAAAAAATTATCGTTAAATGAGTGATTTATGGTCATCTAAGATATTCAACACAGCAGAAAGACTTGATAACAATCAAGTATAAGGTGAATTATAATTTGATTGGGGATTATGACTTAAGCGCACAGCCAGCGCTGGCAATTTTCCGCCCCTTGTCGTCGTTTTCGGTCTAAATGCTCACAGTATTCGGTTAAGGCAGGTAGTGCACCTACAGCACCTTTAAATAATGCACCAAACTCTGTAGTGATTTTAAGCCAATTATCTACGGGGATGTTTAGCCCTGTAGGATCCCCTCATAATTCATACCCCCAGCAGCCGTAAATGAGTGATAATTCAGCCAGCTTCCTGGCAGCATGGAGTAGGTCATCGGCTGACATTGGGTATCTGTCTCGTCGTCGCATCAGCTCTTTTCCCATCCGCACTATCGATAACACATTACGTTTCTTCACCGTATTGGCCTGGAAATGTCGTTGCAATTGCTGCGCTTCACCAAAGAGTCCCACCCACCAAAATGCCAATTGCACCAGCAAGGCTATCAATAGCAGGATATCCATTCTTGCCGCATCACGTGTTCGGCTGTGGCGTAA
>NZ_JAKEVJ010000070.1:0-19344 GCF_022398425.1 Shewanella sp. Isolate7
CTAAAAGCACAATATCTTACATCTTTCTATTTTGAATAGCGAATCAATCACCTGTTCGGCAGTTTGAATATCCTGGCCACTATAATCAAACACCTGAATCACATTTTCTCTCAGGTAATTAATATCACGATTAATTTGCTCAAGGGACTCTTCTGCCCAACCATTTGCTGACAAAAATAAAAATAGAGCCGCAAAGCAAGCTGTTAAATATCTAGTCATTTTTCGCATCCATTCGTTTTCAACGCCTGTCATTGAAGCTGGTTACTGTACCACTCGCAATACGTAGCTTACTGAGAATTTACCAACTGAAATTCAATGAGGTATAGGGTCTTAATCTCGCCATATATCTCGGTGATCACCGCTTTTAACTGCGCCAATGTCATGTTCTCTTGCGCGGCATGGCGCTGATTTAAGGCATCGAAGGCGAGCTCTTCGACCCGCACAACCTGAATATCACAAAAATGCCTGTCGGTTTCGAAAGTCGATACCGACAGGCGATCGCCGACGCGAAAGTGCGACTCGCTCTCATCCCTCAAGGTGATGGTTTTAGCGCCACTTAAAATATCGGCCTCAAAACGCTCAAAGAAGGTGATCTTGGCATCACAGCTTATACGACTCATAATTCCTCTATCTCAACGCTTGCCTATAGCCCCAGCGTGCGGATTAGGTTAAAATCCGCCCCCGGTTTGGGTTACCCGACGGGCGACCCCGTAAAATCCACATATTATCTGAATCAAACACCTGGGTGGAAGTATGAACAAGAAACAAAAGATGCTGAAGAAGACGGCAAAGCGTGCCAAAGCCCGTCACAACAAACATACGCCGCCAACAGTAAAGAAATATATCTCAAAAGGCGATCGCGCCAAGATGCTAGCCCAGGAGCAGGCCGAAGCCGCCGCCAAGGCTAACGCCGCCGAGAAGGCCACTAAGTCAGAGGGCGAGCAAGACGTGACAGCTGAGAGCGTCGAACAAGAAGAGGCTGCGGCGCAGCAAAGCTAAGGCATACACCTTGTGCCCGATGCATTTAATGTCTAATACAAATGCCTAAATGCTAATGGCTACTGCCAATAACTAATGCCTGTACCAAGCGGCGCCATCACGGCGTCGTTTTTGTCACTCTCCCCTGAAACTCTCGTTTGCCACTCTCGCTTATGGCTATAGTTTGAAAATCATCTGCATCTATCCAGCTCTAGGTGGCTAGTCGCGCCCCTGACCTGTAACCAACTCACTCACCCTGCTGCTCTCCTCACAATCTTGCTCTTCACTGATCTGCGCCATCTGGGCACAGGAGGATGACAGTGGATTGGTGCTGCTAGGGCTTAGCTCCTCATCGAGCGCCTCCTGGCTAACGGCTAGCGCCGCACTGGCATGCACCTTGTCGACCAAGCGATAGGCAGTTAATACACCGAGCACGCCGAAGAGGATAGCCCCTAGCACCTGACCGATTAGCACGCCCTCGACGCCCCCCAGCTGGCCGCCATAATAGACGAAGGGAATGGTGCCCAGGGTCGCCTTACCCACGTTAAACATGGTCGAATACTTGGCCTTGCCCAGGTTATTGAATGAGGCGTTGGCGACAAACAAGGCGCCGGAGAACACGAAGAAGACGGCAATATAGCGGCAGAAGAAGCGGATCAACTCGGCGCTCTCCCCCTGCATGGCAAAAAGTTGCACTATCTGCTCCTGCAGCAGCATCAACAGCAGCGAGACAGATACCACATACAGGGCGCAAAATTGCAGCGCCTTGGTCAGACTCTGCTTCACCCGATCAAATTCCCGCGCGCCGAAGTTCTGCCCGACGATAGGGCCTATGGCGCCGCTGAGGGCGAAGATCATACCAAAGGCCACGGGCGTCAACCTGCCCAGCACGGCCCAGGCGGCCACATAACTGTCACCAAACTCGGCGATGGCGCGGGTTACCACGGCGTTGCCTATGGGGGTGGCGATGTTGGTCATCATCGCGGGTCCCGCGATGGCAAAAATGGGCTTAATGTCTTCCTTAAAGGCGGTGAGATCGAAACGGCCAAACAGCTTATGCTTCACCACCACGCCCCTCGCGGCCACCAGCAGCACAGCCAGTCGTGCCAGCACGGAGGCCAGCGCCGCGCCCTCTATCCCCATGGCGAGCAGGAAGATGAAGATAGGATCGAACACTAGGTTGACGCCGCCCCCCGTCAGGGTCGACACCATGGAGAGCTTGGCGTCACCCACCGCCCTGAGCGCCGCCCCCAGGGCCATCGCCAGACAGATGATGGGCATGGAGGGCACGAGAATATAGAGGTAACCCGCGGCCAGTTCACCGGTGCGGCCGGTTGCTCCCACCAGGGTAAGCAGCTCGGGGATAAAACAGGTGACGATTAAGGCAACCAGTGAGGCCACCAACACAGTCACCACGGCGCTATTGAGCAGCAAACGTTTGGCCAGCTCAAACTCTTTGGCCCCCACGGCGCGAGAGACCAGGGCGCCGAGAGCGATAGAGAGCCCTATGCCGATGGAGGTGGTGAAGAAAGAGATGGTGCCCGCGTATCCTACCGCCGCGGCCAGTTCCTGCTCCCCCAGCAGACTGAGGAAGAAGATATCGATCAGATCCACCACAAACAGGGCCGAGATGCCAATGGCGGCGGTCGAGCTCATCACCCAAATATGGCGCATGATAGAGCCCTGAACAAACTTAGCCGTGGTCATAACGTCCTCTCATTACTGGTTTTTCTATTTCTGGCTGCGCTAACGCTAAGCGCGCGCATTCTTAATAGGCTCACAAACACTAGGGCCTGTTGATCTTTCAAGTTTAATTTTTGTTCAATCTAAACGCGTTTTGCGCGAGGCGAGAGCCATGAAGCATAGTTACTCTATGTGAATGGCGAACAACAAAGTGCAGCGCGCGTTTAGATGAACCCTTTGGGCAGCGTTTGTAGGCCATTTCTACGGCGTTATCGCCAATTTGTGTAGGATACTACACGACACAGGCTCTGCCTTGTATAAATCACCTTCAAACTGCTGCAAAAACAAACGGCAAAGGTCAACAGGCCCTAGGCTCCCTAGAGGTCGGTTTCCAACTCGCTGCCACACTTGTCACAATAGAGCGCCGAGACTTCGTGGCCCATCTTGAGGCAGTTGCTGCAGCGGCGCAGATCTTTCTTACGCACCATCTCCTGGGAGATCTCCGAGGTCAAGATCCCCGTGGGAATCGCGATAATGGAGTAACCGATCAGCATGGTCAGCGCGGCGATGCCCTGGCCGAGCGTGGTCTGGGGCGTGATATCACCATAGCCCACAGTGGTGATGGTCACTATGGTCCAGTAGATCGACTTGGGCATGGAGGTAAAACCATGCTCGGGTCCCTCCACCACATACATGATGGCGCTAAGCACCATGACGATCAGGCTGACCGAGAAGAAAAATAGAAAGACCTTGCGGCTCGACTGCATCATGGCCCGCAGCAAGAGGTTACCCTCGCTGAGGTAGCGCAGCAGCTTGAGCACACGAAATATCCGAAACAGACGCAGCACACGGATCACCAGGGTAAAGCTGGCACCAGGGAAGATGAGCGCCAGATAGCTGGGCAAGATAGAGAGCAGATCCACCACGCCATAGAAGCTGCGGGCATATTGTGCGGGCTGAGCGGAGCAGTAGAGTCTGAGCATGTACTCTAAAGTAAAGATACCGGTAAAGCACCACTCGGCGATACGGATCCAGTCACCATAACGGTTATGTATGCTGTCTATGGTGTCGACAAACACCAGGGCGACGCTCAACACGATGCAGACAATCAGGCTGATGTCGAAATAACGACCGGCCGGGGTGTCTGTACCGAAAATAATCTGTCTAAGCTTCTGTTTACGCGCCTCTTGCGGGGTCTCATCCATCTAAATCAACAATCCTTATCTCTTGTCATCGAAGACGCCAATTCCACCCACTATGATGCAACATGGAATTAACCGATCCAGCTTAATCTAAAATAAGGTATGATGAACACCCAAGTAGTGGCTTTATTTTACCGAACCAAGACGATGCAGACATTTTTTAAACAACTCCTGCTGCTTTGCCTGCTCTCCCCGTTAGGGGTTACCTGGGCGCAATCGAGCGGCCTGAGCTCGCCCCATAGCACCAGCAAGAGCCAGATTGGCAAGGTAGATCTGGTGGTGGTCAATAAGTCTGAAGCCAGCATGCTATTGATGCGCCAAGGTAAAGTATTAAGACGCTACAAGATTGCCCTGGGCGATCGCCCGGTGGGTCACAAGCTGCAAGAGGGCGATCAACGCACCCCAGAAGGTCGTTATATCCTCGACTATAAGAAGGCCGACAGCGCCTATTACCGAGCTATCCATATATCCTATCCCAACGATGAAGATAAACTCAGGGCCGCCGCTCTGGGTATCAATCCCGGCGGACAGATCATGATCCACGGCCAAAACCCCAATTCCTCACTCACGCCGGATGAAGCCCAGCGCCTCAACTGGACCGACGGCTGCATCGCCATCAAGAATGAGGAAATTGACGAGTTGTGGCGCGCCGTCGATACGGGAACCCCTATCGAGATCTGGCCATAAGGCCGATTTTCAACCCGCTTCCAGATCCCTGTGCGCGGCGCTAATCGCTAAGCAAATAGCCGATAGCCGATAGCTAAGCCAACACGCAATATTGAGTCCAAACAAGATAGATTAAGATGACAACCGAATCACAAACTTCTCACCAGCCAACTTTAGCCGCGCTCACAGCCCAGTGGCCCGGCTTTAGCCAAGCTATTTTAGATTTCATGCGGGAGCTAGGGCTCGATGGCCTGGGCCTTGAGTGCGATCACGCCGCCCTTAGGGTCAACACAAGCCAAGGCGCCGATAGCCTAAGAGATGCCTTCTGCCGTCAGGGGGAGATCATCTCAAACAATGTGATCAACGGCCGCCCCATACTCATCATCGCCCTCGACAAGCCCTGGATGCTGGGCGAACTGGCGATAGACTGTATCGAACTGCCCTACCCCGGCAATAAAAGCTACCCGGTCGAGGGCTGGGAACATATCGAGTTAGTGCTGCCAGGCGGCGCCACCACCACAGACACTTTGTGCCAGCAATTACTGGCACGGGTTCCGACGCTTGCCCCTGTGCTGGCGCAAGAGACAGAAATTAAGGTGAAGATGAGCTCCCCCCAGGGGGAACATGAACGCCTGGCTAACCCAACCATCGCATTCAAGCGGGGAAATCTCTGTATTAAGGTGCATCCCCACGGCATTAAGACGGTTATCGCCTCAGAAGCCAAGTAGGCTCTTATCAGCGCAGTAGACAGGTACCAAACAGTAATCAGCCAAGTGACTATCGAATGATAAGCGACAGTCACTTGGCTTCTGGTTTGCGCCCTAGCTAAGCGGGCTTAATGTTCTGATTGACCCTAAACAGGTTGTTCGGATCGTACTGTTTCTTCAGCTGCCGCAAGCGCCCGTAGGTCTCACCATAGGCTGACTCGGTGCGGTCGGCTTCATCGTCGGTCAAGAAATTGATATAGGCGCCGCCACTGGCAAAAGGCTTGGTCTTATCGAAGAACTCCCGCGCCCAGGCGATGCAGCGTTTATCGTCATCGGCAGACTCCCAGCGAACGTGCACATTTAAGACGTACTGGGCATCTCGGGCAGAATACGCCATGGCATCGGCTGCAGGCAGACAAGTGGCGCAACCTATGGACGCGATGAAGATCTCACATTGCTCTGTGGGCAGAGTGCCGGCATATTCGATGGCCGTATCGATAGCCGCTTCAGTCAACTGAGTAAAATTGTGAGATTTCCAGTAATTGCGGGCACCAGGCGTCAATAGCGGATCGAAGGCTTGCTGCCAGGCGGCGAAGGGTTGTACACCCACATGCTCACCCACAGGAGTGCCAAATTGACGAAGCGGTGCGATCAGTTTCTCACCTTCGACAGGATCGCCGGCATAACATATCGCCAGCACTATCACCTCTTTGCCATGTACCGTTTCGGGTAAAAATGGCAGCGGCGGCGCCTTGCGGGCAACCATCCACACACTCAGTTCATCGGGTGCGTTGGCGGTAAAGTTAACAAACTGACTGATAACAGACTTTGCCTGATCGAAGGGAAACACTATCAGACCGCTCAGAACGTCAGGCCCCAGAGGATGGAGTTTAAACTCAAACTGAGTGACGATGCCGAAGTTGCCACCACCGCCACGCAATCCCCAGAATAGCTCTGGCTCACTGGCTTGGCTGGCAACAAGCTGTTTGCCGTCGGCGGTCACCACATTAGCAGAGATCAGGTTATCGATAGTCATGCCAAACTTGCGGCTTAACCAACCAAATCCACCCCCCAGGGTTAACCCTGCTATCCCCGTGGTGGAATTGATCCCCACGGGTGTCACCAGACCATGTTCTTGTGTGGCTGAATCTACATCCTCCAGCGTACAACCGGGCTCGACCCAAGCCGTTTGTTTGTCGGGATCCACCCTGACCTGTTTCATCAGTGACAGGTCGATCATCAAGCCATCGTCACAAAGGGCCTTGCCCGCGATATTGTGGCCACCGCCACGAACTGAAATCAGTAGTTGATTCTCTCTGCCAAAGTTAACGGCTTTAACTACATCCTCCGCTGAGGTGCACCGGGCAATCATCCCCGGCCTGCGATCTATCATGCCATTCCAGATCTGTCGCACCTCGTCGTAGTCGCTGTCTTCGGGCAAAATCACCTCACCACTAAAATCAGCCTTAAAGCTGTCCACCTGAGATTGTTGTAAACCTTTCATATAAGCTGCCTCTTATGCGTCACATCGTCGCGCAAACAATGTATTTGCCAATAAGTGCTATGCTCATTCCCTCAAGTTCAACATCTTTACGTCGTGATTCTATTTAGAGTAATACCAATCATAATAAATAATTGATCATGCTAGCTGGTCAAAGCGCTCGATAACGGTATTAGTATTTTTAATTGTAAAATAATTACTTATCTAAAAATCCTGCTTTGTTCTCAAGCGTTTTTCCTGCGCTATTTGCGATCACATACTTACTGTGATTGGTATAATGGCTTTCTATACGGATTAAAATTACTGCATTTCAAAAGAGCATCAGTCTTTATGTTAGTAGAAACTCTCCCGTTTGGATAACCAGACTCATTCGCAAAAACAGCGAGAGCCATTAGCGACACCAAACGGGTAAATCCTTTGCCCTTACTGTTTTTCGATATACAAGATGACTTCGCCGACTTTGAAACCAAACTTGCTCATCTCGGTCTTGTTAAACAAGCGCTTTTCATCGAGCAGAAACATCCAATCATCTAGGGTTACCTCATAGATCTCACCATCGATGGGGATCTCGAGTTGATATTGCCAGAACAACGCCGCGCCTTGGGTGCGGCCGAGGGCGATGCCCACCACATCCTCGGCGCTGCCTTGATAGGAACCATCGCTAAGCTTGGTCAGCTGCCAGGTGCGAGTGGTACGCTCGCCATCGTCGAAAACAAACCACTCCTTGATCTCACCGCTATCCCCCTGCCAGTGAGCCAACAAATCGACCTCGAAGCGCCTGATAAGTGTACCCGAGCGGTCAAGCACTATGCCGTAGGCCTTTAGCTTACCGTCGAAAAACTGATCCAGATGCAGCGCCGGGCTGGTATCGCGATAATCCTCGAGTGATGCACTACCGCAGCCGCCGAGCAGCAACACAAGACAGGACAAACCTAGTAAAATGATCTTTTTCATTGTCTTAATCCTAATAAACCTTGCCTGAGCTCAGGCTCTGAGGTGCGCTCAGATAACCAGATGGCCAGAAACGCCTCGCCAAAGGTTTGATCCTGGATCTGTCCCAGCTCCTCGTCACCAAAGTAGAAATGACTGTCGCCCTGTGAGTTCACCCATAGCGTCAGGCTGTCGCCCTGGCGCACGTCGGGCCACAGGCCCTTAATATGTGCCTGCCAAGGCGCTATCTGCTCGTCGGAATACCCCAGGTGACGCCACTGGTCTATGGTCGCCTCAATAAGCGCATCACTGTCGATATCTCGGTAGTAATTGATCCTCAGCGCCTTGTCACCAGCGGCCTGATACTCAGGGGCGGCGCCATACAGCTCGGCGCGATACAAGGTCCAAAATAGATACTGCATCTCGGCGCTACCTATCTTGTGTAACCGGTCGAGATCGGCTGCCTGAACATTCAGGCTAATGAGTAATAGCAATAGATATTTACCCATGACTCACCTCACTTTCTTACCTGACTCACTTGCTGCGCAGATAACATCCCCTGCCCCCACACCAACAAAGGCAGGAGCAATGCCCAAACCGGCGCCGTGACCAACCAAAAATTGAGATCGGACAGTGGGGTCGCCAACGCCCCCAGGCTCAGACCGCCCCAGTAGCTGCCCGCCCCACCGAAGGCGCCGATAAGCATCAGCCAAGGCAGGCCGAGCCGTGACAGCGCGCGCAGGCTATGGTTAAGACTCATCAAGAAAATCACCCAAAGAAGGGCTAGCCAGAGAGGAAATGCCGACTCGATGCCGCGAAAACAACCGAGGGCAATCAGCACACCATCGACCAGCAAGCCTAGCGGCAGCAGCGCCATCAGCCTCAGATCCGCTTTCAGACTGGGCGACAGCAGGCAATGCAAGATGATCAACCCAGAGATGATGTAGCTGGCCGATTGCGTCAGCCAGGCCGCCGACCACCAGGCAAGCTGGAACAGGCCAAGGTTAATAAGCCAGAACGCTTTCATCCTGAGCCCCAAAATACCTGGGCTTACGGGCAACCAGATGATGAGTGGCGATCAGCCGCTCCTTGAATGCCCCTTCGCAGTAACAGAAGTAGAATAGCCAGAGACGCTTGAAGCTGGCGTCATAACCCAGTGCCCTCAGCTGCGGCCAGGCCTGCTCGAAGGCCTGACGCCAGTCATACAGGGTTCTGGCATAGTGCAGGCCAATATCTTGCAGATCGCAGATCACCATGTCGGTCCGCTTGGCGATCTGCTCGCTCATCACGGCTACCGAGGGCAGACAGCCACCGGGGAAGATATATTTCTGAATGAAGTCGACGCCCCTGCGATACTTGTCATAGCGACCATCGCTGATGGTTATGGCCTGCAGCAGCATCTTGCCGTCTTGCTTGAGTCGCTTTGAACAGGTCTCGAAGAAGGTCCCCAGGTATTCGTGGCCCACGGCCTCTATCATCTCTATGGAGACCAGCTTGTCATAATGCCCCGTGAGGCGACGATAGTCCTGCTTGAGCAGGGTTATCTGCTCGCTAAGGCCAGCCTCTTGTATCCTTGCCTTGGCATATTGATACTGGGCATCGGATATGGTGGTCGTAGTAACTTGGCAGCCATAATGCTGCGCCATATAGATGGCCAGTGCGCCCCAGCCTGTGCCTATCTCCAGCACATGTTCGCCCGGCTTGAGCTCCAGCTTGTCGCAGATGGTGCGCAGCTTATTTTGCTGCGCCTGGGCCAGGCTCTGCGCCGCTTCATCATACAGGGCGCAGGAGTAGAGCATGCTCGAATCGAGAAAGCGCTCGTAGAGCTCGTTGCCTATGTCGTAGTGAGCAAGGATGTTGCGCTTGGCGCCCTGCTCGGTATTACGCTGACTCAGCCTTAAAAACAGATGCTTGATGCGGGTCAGCCAGGCCATCTTCTGCTCCAGGGCATCCAGCCTAGTTTGATTGCGGGCCATCAGCTGGATCAGGTGGGTAAGATCAGGGCTGGTCCACTTACCGTCGAGAAAGGCCTCGGCGGCGCCTATGCTGCCGCCCTGAATAAGGTCTCGATAGAAGCTGGGATCCTGCACCACTATCTCGGCATTAAGACTAGAGGTTAACTCACCAAATTGCTGACGAGTGTCGCCTTCGACCAAGGTGATACGTCCCCCCTGGAGCTGCTCCAACAGGCGTATGACCAGGGCGCGATATCTTGGCTTAGCGCCGCGATTAACGGCCTCGTTAACTGCTGCGCCGCGAGGCTTCACGCCGTTTTCTTGTTTGATTATCTGTTCCATCTCTACCTCGCTAAATGAAATACTCTCTGATTCAGGCTCTATGTTGCGCCGCCCCGTTGGTTACGCCCGCGGTGATCTTTGCTACTTGGCCGACTCACCGACATCGGGATGCGCGATAAAAGGCACGCGCTTAACAAACAGCTTGAGGGCCTGCCAGTAGATCCCCAGGACCATCTTCACCGTCATCGCCGGGATCCTCAGCCAGGTGCTCATCAGGTTGCTTGGGGTGATCCCCTGCCTGTCGAGCACCAAAGTGGCATCGAACACCTTAGTGACCCCCTCGGTCTCTCTATGGTTTTCGATATGCACCAGCGCCTTGGCCGCCGGCGGCGAAACCCGCCAGTGGTAGGTCATCTCCATCTCCATGAAGGGCGATACATGAAATGCCTTGTTAATCTTCATCTCACCCTCCAGGCTCAACAGGTAATAGTGCCTATGATTCCATGGCGTATTACTCACCTCGGCCAACATGTAGCGGCAAACTTGCTGCTCGTCGTAACAGAAGTAGAAGTTGATGGGGCTGAAATAAACCCCTAAGCAGCGGCACTGGGCCAACATCACTACCCTGTTGTCTGCCTGCCAACGTCCACCGAGTGCGACGACTTTCTGGGCAATACGCTGCTTAAGGCTGCCGGGTTCATTTTTGAGGTAATCTTTTTCATAAAAACGTATGGGGTTGAACCAGCGCTGGCCAAACAGCCAGCTGCGGGCGGTGACCGCCGGCAGCTCGTCGAGATCCAGCCCCATCATGTAGAGACGATAGCCAAAGGCATGTGGGATATCGCCAAACCTGCGATGACGCACCTGGCCCGTATAGATGCCGCTATGCTCATCAAGCTCTCGAGGACTGGACGAGCCTTGACCCAATGCACTCATAGACTCATCCCGAAGCGCTTGGTGACATCCAGGGCACTGCGCACGCCATCTTCATGAAAACCGTTGTACCAGTAGGCGCCGACAAAATGAGTGTGAGCCTTACCGCAGATCTCCAGGCGCCGCTGCTGGGCCGCGACACAGGCTTCGTTCAACACGGGATGGTGATAGATGAAGCGGCGCAGCACCTTGTCATCCTCTATCTCCTCGCTCTGATTCAGGGTGACACAGAAGGTGGTATCACTCTCTATGCCCTGCAGTATGTTCATGTTGTAGGTGACGCAGGCCGCACGCTCGAGATTATCATCCAGCATGTAGTTCCAGCTCGCCCAGGCCAGTGGCCGCTTAGGCAATAACTTGATATCTGTGTGCAGCACGACCTCGTTACGGCTGTAGGGGATGCTCCCCAGAACCGCTTGCTCCTCGGGCGTGGCATCCCCAAGCAGCGCGAGCGCCTGATCCGAGTGACAGGCGAAGATCACCTCATCGAATACCTGTGTCTCGCCGCCTGGCATCACTAGCCTTACCTCACCGTCCTGGCGATACACCCCCTGGATCTTACTGCCCAGACGCACAGGACAAGACAAGCCGGAGAGGATCGCCTCAACATATTGGCGGGAGCCGCCAGGCACCACATACCACTGAGGCCTGTCACTAATGTTAAGCAGGCCATGGTTATAGAAGAAACGGATGAAAAACTTAAGCTCGAAGGCCTGCATCTCTTTCAGGCTGGTCGACCAGATGGCCGCCCCCATGGGCAGTATGTAGTGCTCGCTGAAAAATGATGAAAAGCCATGCTGCGCCAGAAACTCCCCCAGGGTCATCCCCTCGGGCACGGCGTCCTGGCCATAACTCTCCTTGCAGAGTCGGTTGAACCTTAAGATCTCACTCAGCAGACGCCAGAAACGGGGGCGAAACAGGTTACGCCGCTGGGCAAACAGGCTATTGAGGCCGTGGCCGTTATACTCGAAACCTGTCTGACGATTATGGACGCTGAAGCTCATCTCGGTGGCCTGTCCCTCAATGCCAAGCATGGCCAGCAGGCGATTGAAGTTGGGGTAAGTTCTGTCGTTAAACACGATAAAACCGGTGTCTATGGCATAGTCGCGCCCCTGGTGATTTATATCGACTGTGGCCGTGTGTCCGCCCACATAGTCGTTCTGTTCAAACAGGGTCACCTCATAGTGCTTGTCCAGCAGATAGGAGCAGGTCAGGCCCGAGATGCCCGAGCCGATAATGGCAATTTTCTTCATGGAGACACCATCCTCATGGCGAGACGACGCCAGAGTGAAAAAGGTAACAGCGAGAAGCCACGCATCACCAGGATAAACAGGCGCGGGAAGCGTATGTCACGCTTGCCCTTGGCGATACCACGCATTATGGTGTCGGCCGCCTCCTCGGCGCCGATCATCATGGGCATGGCGAAGGTGTTGCGATCGGTGAGCGGTGTCTGCACAAAGCCCGGATGCACCAGGGTCACCTCTATCTGATGTCTCGCCAGATCGATGGCCAGCACCTTGGCCAGATAACTCAGTCCCGCCTTGGAGGCGCCATAGGCTTCGGCTCGAGGCAGTGCTAGTAGCTGAGCGCTGGAGCTCACCAACACCAGGCGACCGCCGGGTCTTAACCTTGGCAACCAGGCCTGCAGGGCATAGCCGATGGCGATAAGATTGATATTGATGATCTTCTCGAAACGCTTAGCATCGAAATTAAGGGCATCGTCGATATATTCGCACTCCCCGGCGTTGAGGATCAGCAGATCCAGTGGCCCACTGGCTGCAGGCAGCTCGGGATAGCTATCATACTGGGTCAAATCGAAACAGAGGGCATGGATATTTGCCGATGCCTGTGTGAGTGTATCGAGTTTTGCCTGGCTGCGTCCGCAGGCCAGTACCTGGTGACCGGCCTTGGCATAGCCCAGGGCCAGCTGCTTGCCGATCCCCGAGGTTGCCCCTGTGATCATTAGCTTCATGGCGACCTCCCCTAGCGCACGGCGCGGCGTTTTACCGCGCGGATCAGGCTGCCGAGCAATGGCAGCTGTTCATATAACATGACGCCGACATCGAAGTAATCCCTGTGATAGATCACCTTGTTGTCCTTGGCCCGTAGTTGAGAGTGCCCCTCGACCTCAATTGGCTGGCAGCCATTAAGCTGTTTGTGTCTGAAGGTCATGGTCCAGTAGACGGCGGCCTCGCCCTGATGCTCTAAGACCGACACTATGGTGAAGTCACAGCTTATCACCTGGTGATAGAGCCCTTGAAAATAGCCCAGCAGTCTATCCAGCCCCTCGACACGATGCAGGGGATCGCAAAACACTATGTCGGGATGATAGATCTGGCGCAGCCCCTCCAGGTTCTCTGTGCCGAGGTCGCTATACACGGCGATAAAGTTTTGTAACCACAAGGCGTTTGCCATCGTCTTTGTCATCCTATTCCACCTTATAAAACGCCAGGGCCCTTTGACGCGCCGCCTTATGGTCCACTATCGGCGCGGGGTAGATCTCACCTTTTCCCTGACTCACCAAATAGTCATGGGGGAAGTGGATCTGCTTGTCGGGCACCTCACTTAACTCTGGTAGATACTTACGGATGAAATCACCCCGAGGATCAAATTTTTGGCTCTGGGTGATAGGGTTGAAGATCCTAAAATAGGGCTGGGCATCACAGCCCGTGCTGGCCGCCCACTGCCAGCCGCCGTTATTGGCACTAAAATCACCATCGATCAGCTGCTGCATAAAGAAACGCTCGCCCTTGTGCCAGTCCACCAGCAGGTGTTTAGTCAGAAAACTGGCCACTATCATCCTAAGGCGATTGTGCATCCAGCCAGTGCGGCGCAGCTGTTTCATGGCGGCATCGACTATGGGATATCCGGTGCGCCCCTCGCACCAGGCCTGAAAGTGCGCCTCGTTATTGGGCCAGGACAGCGACTCATACTTGGGCTGAAAACTCCTGCCCTTGATGAGATCGGGATAGTGAAACAGCAGGTGCTTATAGAAGTCGCGCCAAATCAGCTCGTTGAGCCAGGAAAAGGCGGCGTGCTGGGAGTCATAGATCACCTCTGGATGACGCTGCACCAGTTGCAGTGCCAGCCAACGTGGGCTGATGGCGCCTATGGCTAAGTAGGGAGAGAGCCCCGAGGTGCCCTTGATGGCGGGAAAATCACGTCGTTCACTATAGTCGAGCAGCTTCTCCTGCCAAAAAGCGGGCAGGAGTTTTGTCATCACCTGCTCACTATCGGGCCAGATACTGGAGTCCGCTAGGGGATAATCTAAGGTAAAGGCGTCGGCACTGCCTGCCAACACCTCATCACTCGTTAAAGGTTTCTCAAGTGTCGGCGTCGGCACACACTCTATGCCTCGAGCGGCGACACATTTAAGCCAGGCCTTCTTGAAGGGGGTAAATACCTTAAACATCTCCCCCTGCTGATTGAGCACGCTGCCGGGGGGTAAGATACAATCGTTTTGCCATAGCCTCAGCTCCAGGCCTGTGGCGATGACGTCGCCGTCACGCTGACGCTCATCGAGTTCCGGCTCGCCATTGGCCAGCAGCAGAGTGACTGCGTTAGCGCGGCAAAAGTCACTCAGAACCTTTACCTGATCGCTAAAGTCAGCGGCCGATAACACCAACAGCTCGATACCATACTCAGATAGCCGCTTGTGCATCAACTTAAGATGACGTCGAATAAGATCGGCCTTGATCGGCGCCATATCATGCTTATGCCATTGGGCCGGGGCGGCGATAAAGACCGCCTGCTTCACCCCAAGGCGAACCGCCTCACTCAAGGCGGGGTTGTCATGGAGGCGAAAGTCCCTTCTCAGCCAGAGTAGTGCGCTCAATAGCCATACCTCAGTCTCAGCTCCTTAGGATAAGGATTGAGATAAGCCTGCTGCTGCAGGTACTCGTTGGGATACTCGATAAGGTGATGCTTAATCAGCGTCAGTGGCACCAACAGTGGCGATAGCCCCTCGCGATAGGCGGCGATCTCCTCGGTCAGCTCACGGCGCTTATGCTCATCGAGCTGACGCTTAAAGTAGCCTTGCAGATGCTGCAGGGTGTTGGTATGACTGCGACGGGACGCCTTATTTTTAAGGGCCTGCATCAAACCAGAGATATAGCGCTCGCCCTGCTCCTCGACACCAATATCGGCGCGGCCCAGCAGACGTCCCAGCTCTCGGTAGCTCTGTACATGATGGCTCATCACCAGGTACTTATGGGCACAGTGAAACTGGATCAGCTTGTGCCGGGTCAGTCCTTCGGCCTTAAGATCCAGCCACTTCTGATAGGTAAAGATACGTGTGGTGAAGTTTTCGCGAATGATGGGGTCATTTAACCTGCCGTTCTCCTCGCAGGGCAGCAGAGGATTGGCCTTCATCACCTGCTCGGCGAACACACCAACGCCTGTGGACTCAGAGCCTTTACCATGATGGTGATACACCTTCACCCGCTCCATGCCACAACTCGGGCTCTTGGCACAAAACACGAAGCCCGCCAGATCCTGATAGCCTTGGGCGGCCTTAGCGCCGAACGATTTCAGGGCCTCGGTCACATCGCCGCTGCCGTCGGGACGAGAGACGGTGATGATATTGTCCTTAACGATCTGCCTGATGGTTGGCCTAGGCACCGGCAGGCCGATGGCCATCTCTGGGCATACGGGCTTAAACTCGGCAAACTCCGCCAGTTGTTCCATGCAGAAACCGGACTTTTTATGGCCTCTGTCGAAGCGTACCGGCTCCCCCATCACGCAGGCACTTATGCCTATCTTCAATTTCTTCTTCATGTCGCCTCCATTTAGCAGACCAGGCATCAAGGAATTAGTAGATAAAACGTCCGATTGGGTTAAGCAGCTGGCTCATCCCCTGGGTAAAATGGATCGCATCGCTGGAAACCGTGAGGCAGACACAGCCCTCTTCGGTCACCGGCTGATGGGTGTGCTGGCCGTCGAGCCAGATAAAGTCGCCCTTGCGATACTCGCCCATCTCATCGGTGAAGCTGCCCTGCAGCAGCAAGGTGATCTCGAACCCTTTGTGGGTGTGACAAGGCACGCTGCCGCCTTTATCTATGTGCAGCAGGCTCATCCTGAGATCGCCATCGTCCAGTGCCAGGCGCGAGCGTGACAACTTACCCAAGCCCTGCCACTCCCTGAGGGGAATCGACCTAAGTGCCGTCGGCAGCGCGATACGCTCTCCTCCCACGGCAATTTCGGTAACGGTTTGCGGCAACTGACGCTTGTCATCGGCTTCCTCGGCCGTGATGGCGGCGATACACTCGTCGAAATCTTCTAGCTCGAACTCAAATTCGCCGGCCAGTTCGCTTATCAGATCGGTTGCAAGCAACTCATCGCCTGCTGTCTCGTCAGCAAGTTCGCCAAAGGCGTCGATGGCAGCCTGCTGGGTTAAACGCTGCACCGATCGGGCACATTCGGCGCACAGCTCTACGTGGCTCGACACCAATACGGATACCGAGGCAGGTAAGTTACCGGCAACAAACTGTGCCAGCACGTCAGAAGTGGGATGGTGATTAATCATGCTGCTGGTCTCCCATCTGCTGCTTGAGTTTCGCCAGGGCGAGCCTGAGTCTGGATTTAATGGTGCCTATGGGTACGCCGAACTGCTGTGCCAACTGCTCCTGGGAGAGCTCCTGATAGTAGACACCCTTGACCACGGCGCGTTGTGCCTCTGGCAGGCTGTCGACATAGGCAAGCATCTGCTTCTCCATCAGATGGTCGGCAAATTCAGGCAGTGCCTCTTCGCTCTGCACCTGCTCGATAGGCCAGATGTCGTCACCGAGATTCATCTCCGCCTTGGCCTTGACACGCCTGAGCATATCGAAGGCGGCATTACGCATCACGGTATAGACCCAAGTGGTGGCCGCGCCCTTGTCGCCGTCATACAGATGCGCCTTGCGCCAGACATTACTCATGGTTTCCTGCACCAACTCGTGTGCCTGGGCCTCGTTGCCTAGCTGCTTGATACCGAAGCGTTTAATCTTAGGCGCAAAAAATTGAAACAGACGGGTAAACGCCTGCTTATCCCTCTCATCGGCGACTCGCACCAACCAGACAGATAACTCTGGCGGTACCTGCGTCTCTGGATGACTGTTAATGTTCGCACTCCCTTTATCCGGGGCGCCTGCGCTAACAAATGTCTGCATCTGAATTCACGTATGACCCATACATAATCGTCTATACGCAGGCGCCGGCAGCTTGGATCAATTAATTTTGTCCTGACCCAAAATAAATGTATCGAGAAACGACTTTGCCTGAGGAAAACTGTTAGGCAAGATGAATTTCTCCTTCTCATTCAAAGATAAAGGCAATATCTCTAAAAAGCGAGCGCAGACCCAATCCAGCCGATTAAATTCTGGCTGAGGGTAGAGTTGCGCCAATGGAGGATGTTGTACAAACAGCTCGCTGAGGGCCTGCCCCAGCTCGCCGCGCCGAGCACTGGGCGTCTGAGAGGGCCAATGGTCGCGATAGCGACAGCGCGCCATCAACAGGCCGTCGCCACGCACCTCGAATCTGTCCAGGCTCACCAGATGACTGGCCCTAACATCGATAACCAGCAGGCCATCTTCGCCATGATGAAAATCGACGATTTGTACCTTGGTGCCCCAATCCGGCACATTGAAGTCAAAGGCCTTATCGTAGCGGGCGATCACAAAGCCGCTGCCGCTGGACTCGGCCGCCATGGATTCTGTAACCATGGCAAGGTAACGCTGCTCGAAGATCCTCAGGCGCTGCACGCCGCCCGGCAGCACAAACAGTGGCAGCGGGAACACGGCCATATTTTGGGCCTGAATTTGAGCCAGAGGCTGAGATTGAGACGATATTTGCTCCGAGCCTTGCGCCTGGACTTGCTTAGCCTTAGGCGTCAAGGCGTCTCGCTTCTCTCCCGCCTTCTCGGAATAGATGTGATGGGTGATCTTCATACTGGTTTATTTACGCTGCTCATCGACTGAAAGACTTGCCAAACCGGAGGTTGCGACGGGATGATTTTCTAGCCTGGTTGCTGTCAGCTTCCGACCGCAAAATGTCCGCTTGACCTATAACTTGATTACGCAGCGCCGCCTAAAAACGATCACCTAAAATCGCGCACCTAAAACCGCGCACCTAAAATCACGCATCTAAAATCGAGCACCTAAAATCGAGCACCTAAAACCGATCAGCTAAAACCGCTCAGCCAAAATCAATCGACAAAAGCCGATAACTTATCTGTTGATACACAGACACCTCAGCAGGTAGGCGGGTGAGCAGGTAAGCAGATTAGGGAGCAGGGGCCGTAAGCTGGAAGTTCGGAGAGTTTTTTCAAAAATAAGCTTCTCAGGCATGAAAAAGGCGACCCCATGGCCGCCTTAATCGATATTCGAACTCAGCCATAAATGATGGCCGACTTTGATGGATGCTTCTCTTAGTAAACTTTAGCTCCTAGTGAACTGGCACCATTTCGCCCTATTTGGCCTTTTTCGCTTGTTTTTGACGTTCGAGCACACTCGCCATAGACGGTACCACTGTCACAGGATCCAGGCGCATCTGGAACCAATTGAGACGCCAGTCCAGGTGTGGCCCGGTGGCGCGGCCTGTGGCGCCCACCTCGGCAACGGGTTGACCCTGTTTGATGGTCTCACCCGGCTTAACATAGAGCTTGCTCAGGTGCAGGAAGCTGGAACTCACCCCATAGCCGTGGTCGATGATCATGGTACCGCCAGAGTAGAACATATCGGGCACAGAGAGGGTCACCACGCCATCGGCCGGCGCGACCACCACGGTGCCTGTCTTGGCCGCCACATCCACACCATAGTGGGGATTACCCGGCTTACCGTTGTAGACACGCTGACTGCCATACACACCCGAGATGCGCCCGGTCAGCGGCCAGATGAAATCTTTAGCAAAGGCGGTCTGGCCCGAGAAGGTGGCTCTTGCCGCCTTGACCTGCTTGCTGTCTTTGGCCGCGCGTGCCTGAGCCTTGGGGTCTGGCTTCATGATCTTCTTGGCGATGCCGTTGACCTTGTCGATCTTGTATTGCTTCTCGCTGATTTTAAGCGGCATGATCTGCGTCAGACCGTCGGGATACACCAGCTTAAGCTCTTGACTAAGCGCCGCCTGGCGCTCGAATCCGAAGGCAAACAGACCTTCGGGACTCACCTTAACCGGTTCGCCGTTGAGCCATACCTGAGTCCCCGCCTGAGCCAGGCCGCGAATAAGCGCCCCCTGCTCCATCTTGCCACTCAAGTTAACCTCGCTCAGGTTCACCTCGGCCTGAACGCCCGCGGCGCTTCCCAGACAGAGTATCGCCGCAACTAAGCGCAACAAGTTCACATTCGACTCCTTCTGACTAATACCAATCGTAATAAATAATTGATCATTCTAGCTTGTTAAAACGCTCGATAACTGTATTAGTATTTTTAATTGTAGAATAACTACTTATCTAAAAATCCTGCTTTGTTCTCAAGCGTTTTTCCTGCGCTATTTCTGATCACATGTTTACTGTGATTGGTATAACACTAATAAAT
>NZ_JAKEVJ010000071.1:0-20621 GCF_022398425.1 Shewanella sp. Isolate7
TGACCAAGGAAGCCACTATACCAGCCGCCGCTTCCGCCAACAGCTCTGGCGCTATCATATTAAGCAGAGCATGAGTCGACGAGGAAACTGCTGGGACAACAGCCCGATGGAGCGCTTCTTTAGAAGCTTAAAAACAGAATGGATACCGATGACCGGCTATCGGGATATCGGTGAGGCTAAGAGTGAAATTTCGCGATATGTGACGGGGTATTACAGTCAGCTGAGACCACATCAATATAACGGTGGGCTRACACCCAATGAGTCAGAGCGAAGATATTGGCTTGAATACAAAACCGTGGCCAATTTTAGTTGACCACTACAATCTGTGAGCATATTCCGAATAAACGACACAGCACTAAGGTTAACTATTAAGGATTTTATGGCAAATCCGAATACTGTTAAATGCTCTTATGAACCTGAAACTAAACCTAGAACAAATGTTCATGAATTCAGCATAGACTAAAAACACTTTTTATAAAGTTAAAGAGGCAGGTGGTAAGTCATTGTTCCTGGGTAGTTCGTGAATCCACGAATTAAAACAGCTTATTTAACATAATATACATTGTGCGCAGTTATGTATGCCTGCATAGATGAGTGGACGCCTTTGCACAAGGTGCGTTGATTTAAGTCTTTCGGAATTAACTGGAACATACGCTACTTATTTTCAGTAACAACAACGAAGCATTTTCAATTCAGTGGCTTTCTATCTGGTGACTATATCACAGGGTTCCTCATGCTATTACCAGAGCTCCTAGGTAATAACTAATTATTTCGTTATCGGGTTTTATGTTTCTCTGAGCTGTTCGATTCACGTTAGGTTTAATGTGGCTGTGCTCAATGCTGCCAATTGATGCCCGCATATAATCTATGTCCCAGTTTTCAGTGAGAGTCACTTTTTACCTTAAATTATGAAATTTTTAGGCGTTGCTACGTAAAATCTGATGGGTAATCCCCTTGATTAAGTTATTTCGTGCACGTAGCGACGCGTGTAATTTGGAACGAAACTAGCCTGGCCTCAGGGGTTATAGAAAATATTTAAAAAATCCTGCGCACCTAGGGAAGGTGCGAACAAGTCGTCGCACAGCTCTGGCTTTGATAGCAGCGACAGTTCAAGGCATTCAACTGAGGGCATGCCGAGGCCTGCTGAAGTTGAATAACGCCGAAATGGTGTTGCTATCAAAGCCCCGCAGGGCGAGGCTTACAGCGGTATTTGCTGCGTTACAGTTCTTGCGAAGGACTAGGGCCATTCGCTGCAAACTGTGCCTTGCATCTATCCACTTTAAGCACACGCAGAGCAAGCACAGCTCTGGCTTTGATAGCAGCGACAGTTCAAGGCATTCAACTGAGGGCATGCCGAGGCCTGCTGAAGTTGAATAACGCCGAAATGGTGTTGCTATCAAAGCCCCGCAGGGCGAGGCTTACAGCGGTATTTGCTGCGTTACAGTTCTTGCGAAGGACTAGGGCCATTCGCTGCAAACTGTGCCTTGCATCTATCCACTTTAAGCACACGCAGAGCAAGCACGGGACTTATTCGCACCTTCCCTAGAGTTAGTAATGCTATCTAAGTCTTTTCCTTAAACCAGCTTGAATATCAGCAGCAAACAGAATGTCAGCAAGTAAAGGACAATGTTTATTGCTAGAACCTTGTCGGGTATGGCAACTTGCCGAGCAAAACTCATAGTGGTGATACTCTTTCATTTGTGCGCATCGAGTTCGACTAGTTTGAGTTTGACTGAGTTCTAAGTCCTTATTTCGTACTTCACAATCAGTAACGTGACCAGTTGTGTAGAGACTAGGAACAAATAGAGGTTCTGGCCGATGTTTTGTCTGGTTAATCTTTGGCTGCAATCGCAAGGCACTTATCAAGCGTCCTTAAGCTACTGACCATTAACAACGAGTCCTATCATTAAATCATAAGCGACTAGTCATAAGGCACAATTCATGAAAACTAATCACACGCCACACAGCGTCTAGCAAGCATGAGTAAATCCGTCTAATGGGCAATCTTGAAACGAATAACGAGCACTGCCAAAGTCTGCTTTATTAGCCAACAAGGCTTAAATCACTCTTTTGGTCAGATGCCGATAATGATACTTATCGGCATTAGTCTGTCTGGCTAACTGGGAAAGCACTTATTGAGCACTTATTGGAAGTCACTATTTGTGATAATTCGAATCTAGTATCCGGTTCAGACTTTGTGGTTAAAATTCGCGCACCCGGTCATCATAACAGTGTCAACCTGAGAAAACATATTAAAAACATAGCATTATTAATGTGCAAAGTGTCATGGATGTGTCATCTAAGTGACATCGAACCGTAAAACAGTCTATTTAGACTAATCGGGTCAACTCAAATTAGAGCCCTATCTATTAAGTCTTTCCTGTTTGAGATACTTAAGCGATGCGACCGCTTTAGGCTCCCACCCGTGTCTTCCCTGACACGGGCTTTTTGAGGCTTCATTACTTGTTATTCGATGCCGGCTAACCTATCTATAGGTTTATTGGCTGCACTCTGGTGCCTCTCCGCCTGAGACGTATGCAGGTATCGCGATGTGGTATCTATACTCTCGTGCCCTGCATCGGCCTGAACATGGGAAAGCGGCCTGCCATTAAGGTTGATATCGTGCGTGATCCCGGTGTGGCGGATACTATGCACGGTCAACTTTCGCATCACTTCTGCATCTTCTAAAAGTCCATCTTCTTCGGCGACATCGGCGGCCTGATTGATAAGCGACTGTACAGACTCCCTCACCTGGCGAATGCCCAGGTTGGCATCGATCAATCCCACCTCGCGCCCTCGCCCGGCGGCCCTATGGCGAACAAAAATCGGGGTTAGTTCCTGGTAACCAGGTAAAGGTGCCAGACCTAAAAACGCTCTGTACTGTTTTAGCGCGGTCAATAACGCATTAGACAAGGGAATTTGTCGCTGTTTGCCGCCTTTACTCTTGGGAATATGAAAACGCCAGATCCCTGTCTGCTTATCTTGCTTAAATTGACCCATGATAGGACTGTAACCTGCTCGCGCACTCACGTCAGATACCCGTAGATAGCAACCGTATATCAACTTGATCAAAAACAGACTACGTTGATGTTGCTCAGGGTCAACTTTGGCTAGCCGTTCAACGGTTGAGATCACATAGGACCATTGCAACTCGGTAAAGGCGAGACCACTGCCCTCCTCTTCGCTTATGGCAAACTTACGCTTATGGGCAAATTTAGAATGGTTCATCCAGGCCTGGGCAGGATTGCGCTCACAATAGTCTTCCGCCATGAGAAATCCATAGAATGAGGAGAGAATCGCCATCTTAGTCTTCAGGGCATTATCGCTAAGGTGATATTTTTCGCCTCGCTTGCCGACAAAGGGCCGCCATTGCGGGTTTGGCACTCGCTGCTGAGTTGATTTATCGAGTTTAAACTGGGCGACGTTAAATTGACCGATCAAGTCTTGTGGCGGTGACTGGCAGTAAGCGACAAATCTATCCATGTCTCGCCTGCTGATCTGGCCGGGCGACTGCTGCACGACATCGAAGCACCAATGTAGGAAGCAGGTAATTTCACTGCGAAAGCTCTTATAGCTGTTTTCGTTTTCTCGCTGCGCGAAAAGAAGATCCGACGCCAGTTCATAAACATAGCCCGCATCTTCGACGCAATTCATGGTAATTGCCGTAACATGCTGATTGACAGTGGGATTACCTACTTCGATATAGTCTATAGCTTCAAATAAGGGGATGGCGTGCAAGAGTCGGCTCCATAAAATTGAGGCACTTAAGATTCGATCAACCTACTATATCAATAAAACATACAAAATATTTCAATAGAATGCGACACTTAGGCGAACAATTACTCACCTGCTTAAGATTCAAACTCTAGCTTGGATAAAAATATGCCGGAACCGTTACTCTATCCGCTGTGGCTTAGCCATCCTTTATCTTGACGGAGCTGGCTAACTGCCTCATTTAATCTACAATTTTAATTTCTTGCCAGTCTAAATTCTCCAGCCAAATTGAGCGCAAGTTACTACACTAAATATTAAGGTCTATTAAATTCACCTAAGAGGGGTACGGATGCTGATTGATATGGCAAAAAAGAGTCCACTGTTCTCAGGTAAAAAGAAAGCAGCCGAAGCAGAAACAGGACCGGCCTGGCGCATACTCATCGTCGACGATGAGCCCGATGTACACACGGTAACCAAGCTGGCACTGTCTAGGTTCAAGCTAGATAACCGCGGCATCGAGTTTATTAATGCCTATAGCGGCGAAGAAGCTAAGCGGGTGTTACAAGAAGAAAAAGACGTGGCCATGGCGTTTATCGATGTGGTCATGGAGAGCGATCATGCCGGTCTTGAGCTAGTAAAATGGATCCGCGAAGAACATAACAATCAAAGCATAAGATTGATCCTACGCACCGGCCAGCCCGGGCAAGCGCCAGAAGAAGATGTAATCGTTAATTACGACATTAACGATTACAAGGCCAAAGCCGAACTGGATTCTCGTAAGCTGATCACTAGCGTCTACTCTGCCCTAAGAAGTTACCGCGACATAATGGAAATCGAAGCGGCCAAGCAGACGCAAATTCGCTACCGAGAGGGGCTCGAGCGGGTCGTCAAGGCCACCTCAGGTCTGTTTGAGTTGAGAACGCTGCATCATTTTGCCGATGGCCTGTTAACCCAGGTGGCCAACCTCCTCAACCTCAACAATGAGACTCTGCTGTTAACCTGCAATGCCATCGATGCAATGAGCAAAGAGTTAAGCACGGACAAACTCCACATCTTGGCTGGTACCGGCCAATTTGCCAGTCACCATGAAAAAGCCATACCCGAACCTATAGAGAAATTACTCAAACGTGCCTTGGAGGAAAAGACATGTCTGTATGAGGACAACTTGTTCGTCGGCTACTTCCCCGCCAAGAGTGGTTGGATAAACCTGCTATATATGGACAACATACATGCGATTGGGGATCTGGATAAGAAACTCATCGATATCTTTGCCATCAATGTGGGGGTTGCTTTTGAGAACCTGCTGCTGAACAAAGAGCTCGAAGACACCCAGTCGGAACTCATCTTCCGCTTGGGTGATGTGGTCGAGAGCCGCTCGAAAGAAGCAGCCAACCATGTTAAGCGTATGGCCGAATACTGCTATACCCTGGCAAAACTCGCAGGCCTAGATGATCAACAGGCGGATCTGATTAAACACGCGTCGCCTATGCACGATATCGGCAAAATAGCGACCCCGGATTCTGTGCTTTTAAAGTCGGGGAAATTAACCGATGAGGAGTGGCAGATCATGCGCCAACACCCTGCCATCGGCCATCAGATCTTGGGAAATTCCGAGCGCCCTATCCTCAACGCTGCTGCGATTATCGCCCTACAACATCATGAAAAGTATGATGGCAGTGGTTACCCTGATGGCTTGAAAGGAGAAGAGATTCATATCTTTGCGCGCATTGTCGCTATCGCGGACGTATTTGACGCCCTATCCCACAAACGTTGTTATAAACCCGCCTGGCCGCTAGATGAGGTGATTGAAGAGATTGCAAAAGGCTCGGGTACCCACTTCGACCCCGCGCTAACCACACTCTTCATCGACAACATAGAACATTTCAATAAGGTGCGATTAGCCCTGTCTGATGCCAATTAGCGAGTGCCATCGTTGAGCTGTGATGGGAACGAGTTTGGCTACACAGGGAACATCGATTATATCCTATTTTTTAATAATAGGATCTAGGGCTAACTCGCTACACAAAGCAATTTGTACGATTTTTAGTCGTTGCGGCCTGAGTTGTCGGCCAAAAAATCGTACATAACTGTCTTAGACTGACCGTCTATCTCGAAGCTAGCGATAAGACGCCACACCATATAATTGCTGCTGCAAGAGCCGTATATTAGCGTTCCTTGATAGGTGTTTTTAGCCGTTTCACTTAAAATAACTGGAATAACCCCCATAAACATATCTCTGCCCTCAACCCTTACCTTAAGATTATTAAGTGTTGCACCACTAGTTAAGGTAACAGATAAGGGTTTTTCACTTGGGGCATCTGCTGGAGAAATCGCCAGCGAAATAAGGGTTTCGCCTACTTGCTTAGCGCAAGCACCTCGATGAAAATCGCATAAGCTGGTGTCGATTTCAAAGGTGGCTTTAGTCGCGGATTTTAGCGCTTGTTCAGGTGCTTTTTGGGGCTTTTCACAGCCTATTGCCAAGACCATCAAAAACAGGCTTGCAACGAGCGAAGTAACGGGGAAGTGTCGATTCAGTAGCACAATTATTAACCTTTTGAATCATAGTGTTTACATTCTATCCAGGTAGTTTGATCTGGATCAATATCCCTGGCCGCATAATTCCTATCTTTTTTGATATTGCTCAAGTATCATTGCGTTACTCGGCATTAATTTGCGTTAATGTTGCGTGACACATTGACACAATCTTGTTTGTTTCGTAGGGAAACAAGCCTTTGATGTCATTTTACCGGGTAAAGTGCCACTTTACTCAAACAATAAGTATAAGTAATAAGCAGTGGAAGCAATATGATGAACCATTCCCAGCCTCAAGGCGCTGATTACAATTACACCGTTGTCCGCCAATTTGCCCTTACCACAGTACTGTGGGGCATTATTGGTATGACGGTAGGTGTATTGATCGCGGCCCAGTTAATCTGGCCACAACTCAACTTCGAAACTCCATGGCTAACGTACAGTCGTCTACGACCTCTGCACACCAACGCCGTGATTTTCGCGTTTGGTACTTCAGCGTTATTTGCAACATCCTATTATATCGTCCAGCGTACCTGCCAAACCCGCCTATTTGCACCTAAGTTAGCTGCATTTACCTTCTGGGGATGGCAAGCCATTATTCTTTCAGCCGTTATTACTCTGCCGCTGGGTCTGACCAGCAGTAAAGAGTACGCTGAACTTGAATGGCCTATCGACATCGCTATTACCATAGTATGGGTAGCCTATGCCGTTGTGTTCTTTGGCACAATTGTTAAGCGAACCACGTCACACATCTATGTGGCAAACTGGTTCTTCGGCGCCTTCATCATCACGGTTGCAGTACTGCATATCGTGAACTCTATGGCAGTACCTGTCAGCCTGTTCAAGTCATACTCATTATACTCTGGCGCCGTCGATGCCATGGTGCAATGGTGGTATGGCCACAACGCCGTTGGCTTCCTACTGACCGCTGGTTTCCTGGGTATGATGTACTACTTCGTACCTAAGCAAGCGGGTCGTCCTGTTTATTCTTACCGTCTGTCTATCGTTCACTTCTGGGCTTTGATTGCACTGTACATCTGGGCGGGTCCACACCACCTGCACTACACAGCGCTACCAGACTGGACACAGTCACTGGGTATGGTGATGTCTCTGATCCTATTCGCACCTTCTTGGGGCGGTATGATCAACGGTATTATGACCCTGTCTGGTGCTTGGCATAAGCTAAGAACCGACCCTGTTCTGCGTTTCTTGATCGTTTCTCTGTCTTTCTATGGTATGTCGACCTTCGAAGGTCCTATGATGGCCATTAAGACAGTTAACGCATTGTCTCACTACACCGACTGGACCGTAGGTCACGTACACTCAGGCGCGCTAGGCTGGGTGGCTATGGTATCTATCGGTTCGCTATACCACCTGATCCCTGCAATCTACGGACACGGTCGTATGTACAGCACACAACTGATTAACGTTCACTTCTGGTTGGCGACTATCGGTACTGTACTTTATATCGTTTCAATGTGGATCTCGGGTGTTATGCAAGGTCTGATGTGGCGTGCAGTTAACTCTGACGGCACCCTAACTTACAGCTTCGTTGAAGGTTTGGAAGCGTCATACCCATTCTACTTTGTTCGCTTCTTAGGCGGCCTGTTCTTCGTCACTGGTATGCTACTGATGGCATACAACGTGGTTAAGACAGTTAAGGCGCCAAAAGAATCTTTGCAAGCGCTGGCTGAAGCATAAGGAGTAGATTTGATGAAATTTAATCATGAGATAGTCGAGAAAAACATCGGTCTGCTGGGTATCTTTACCGTTATTGCTATCAGTATTGGTGGCCTGGTACAGATCACTCCCCTGCTTTTCCAAAAAGACACTACTGAGCCTGTAAATGGACTGCGTCCATACTCAGCGCTTGAGTTAGAAGGTCGTGACATCTACATCCGTGAAGGTTGCGTAGGTTGTCACAGCCAGATGATTCGTCCGCTACGTGCTGAAACTGAGCGTTACGGTCACTACTCTGTTGCCGGTGAGTCAGTTTGGGATCACCCATTCCTATGGGGTTCTAAGCGTACTGGTCCAGACCTGGCCCGTGTTGGCGGTCGTTACAGCGACAAGTGGCATGAAGTTCACCTACTTGATCCTCGCGCAGTAGTACCACAATCAAACATGCCTGCCTTCCCTTGGTTGGCCGAAAACGTCCTAGACGGCGAGCTGACGGCTAAGAAGATGGAAGTGTTCCGTGGTTTCGGTGTGCCTTACTCTCAAGAAGATATCGACAACGCTAAGAAAGCCGTTGAAGGTAAGACTGAGATGCAGGCACTAATTGCATACCTACAGTCGCTAGGTCACGCACTGAAATAAATTGGAGGCATAAATATGGATTACGGCACATTACAAGGGATCATTACCGTTGTTGTCATGGTGACGTTTGTCGGTATTTTTGCATGGGCTTATAGCGGTCGTCGTAAGGCTCAATTCGACGAGGCCGCTAACCTTGTTTTCTCAGATGATGAGAAGAACAAGGACTCAGGAGAACATAAGTGATGATGAGTAGCTTCTGGAGTATTTGGATTACCGTACTCACAATTGTGGTAATCGCAGGATGTTTCATCCTACTGTTTGTTGTCTCTAAAAACACCACAGGTGTTGAAGAAGGCAAATCAATGGGTCACAGCTTTGATGGCATTGAAGAGATCAATAACCCACTACCTAAGTGGTGGAGTTATATGTTCTACATCACCATCATCTTCGGTGTGGTCTACCTGGCGGCGTATCCAGGCCTAGGTAACTTCAAAGGTTTCCTCGGTTGGTCAAGCTCGAACCAAAGCATTGGTACCGACAAAGGTATCAAGGAAGATTCTGCCGCAGCCGTTGAACTGGCTGAGAAGGAAAATCGCTGGGTTCAGTATGACCAAGAAGTCGTCAAGGCTAACGCTAAGTACAGCCCGATTTTCGAGGCGTACCTGGCTACACCGCTTGAAGAGCTAGTGAAGAACGAAGAGGCCCTCAAAGTGGGTGGCCGTCTGTTCCTGCAAAACTGTGCTCAGTGCCACGGTAGTGACGCGCGCGGTAGCAAGGGCTTCCCTAACCTGACTGACGGTGATTGGTTATATGGCGGCGATCTTGCCACTATCAAGACAACAATCATGAACGGTCGTCACGGCATGATGCCTCCAAAAGGCGGTCTACCTATCGAAGACAGCGAGCTGAAGGGCCTAGCTGAATACGTGGTGAAGCTGTCTGGTCGCGATCACGATGAAGCGTTGGCCGCTCAGGGTCAGGCATCATTCATGAAGGGTTGTTTCGCCTGTCACGGTATGGACGGTACTGGCAACAAGTTCATGGGTGCACCTAACCTCACCGACAACACCTGGTTGTATGGCGGTAGCCGCGGTGTGATCCAAGAGAGCATCAAGAACGGCCGTTCTGGCGTGATGCCTGCTTGGAAAGATGTCTTGGGCGAAGAGAAAGTTCATGTCATCGCAGCCTATGTTTATAGCTTGTCAAACAAGTAATTACATATAAGTAACACCAAGGCCTCGAGACAGATCGAGGCCTTTTTTTTAAGTGCTATCACTGCCATTTAACGGTAAGATATGGCCAACAAAAATAACAGGTAGTATCCATGAATAAACCACAAGCTTGGTATAAACAGTTTTGGCCTTGGTTTCTGATTATTTTGCCGCTGTGCGCCGTATTTGCCAGTGTGAACCTCATGTTCCTCGCAGTCGAAAACAAAGATTCCCTCGTCTCTGAAGACTATTACAAAGACGGCAAGGCCATTAACATGGACCTGCGTAAGATTAAACATGCCAAGCAGTTCGGATTACAGTTTGAGTTACATTTGGCGAAAGATGAGATCACCCTTACCCAGCACGGCGGCGAGCCTTATGCCGCGGCGCTCAATGTTGAATTCTATCACCCTACCCTACAAGAAAAGGACTTTGGCCAGGTAGCCACCGCCGATGGCAACATGGTTTACCATATCAAGCTCAACACGCCAATTCAGGGCAGTTGGGAAGTCAGACTGGAAGGGTATGATCGCAGCTGGCGCATCCAGAAACGTCTCGAGCTAAAAGATAATCAACAATACTGGTTAAACTAATCTTTTATGGATGCGTTAAACTGCTTTCATTGCGGCGAGCCGGTGACTACCGGCCGCCAATTCGAGACCCTTATCGATAATGTTCCTCAGCCTATGTGTTGTCCCGGCTGCCAGGCCGTCTCCGCAGCCATCATAGAGGCGGGGCTCACCAACTATTATAAGTATCGTACCGAACCTGGCAGCAAGCAGACGGCGCTGGTGCCCGATGCGCTCAATGCCTTTTCCGCATTCGATCTCAAAGAGGTCCAACAAGACTTTGTGCATCAAGACGTGCATCAAGACAAACAGAGTGCTAGTACCTCTCTTACCATAGATGGCATCACCTGTGCGGCCTGCGCCTGGTTGATCGAGCATAAGCTGCAGCATATTGACGGTATCAATAAAATAGCAGTTAACACCACCACTGAGCGCGCCCAAGTCAGCTGGGATCCGGACAAGATTAAGCTGTCGGAGATCTTGGCGCAGATCAGCCGTATCGGCTATCAAGCCGCGCCCTATCAGGTGGATGACGAAGAGATTCAGAGCAAGAAAAATAGCCGCAAATTCCTGCTCAGATTAGGGCTAGCAGGCTTTGCCACCATGCAGGTGATGATGTTTGCTTTGGCGCTCTATTCGGATTACTTCACCGATCTCGATGTGGAATTCCGAGACTATTTCCGCTGGGTAAGCATGATATTCGCCGCGCCTGTGGTTTTCTATTCGGCGCAGCCTTTCTACTTTAGCGCCCTGCGCGCCATGTTATCGGGCAGGCTCAACATGGACGTGTCGGTATCTATCGCCATCTGCGGCGCCTATATCGCCAGCTGTATCGCCACAGTTTCAGGCCAGGGAGAGGTCTATTTTGAATCGGTGAGCATGTTTACCTTCTTCCTGCTGCTTGGCCGTTATTTTGAGCAAAATGCACGGCAGAAGGCCTCTATCAGTTCTAATAACCTGCATAAACTTATCCCGCTCACCGCCAACCTGCTGGACGATGAAGGTAATCAAACCGAAGTGCCGGCCAAACGCCTCAAGGTGGGTGACCTCATCATGGTCAAGCCCGGTGAGGTGATCGCCGCCGATGGCGACATAATCGAGGGTATGAGCAGCGTCAATGAGGCCATGCTCACGGGCGAGCAGATGCCGGTGACTAAAAACCTTAATAGCCGGGTATATGCGGGTACCATCAATGTGGACCACCCGATTCAGATCAAGGTCACGGCGACCGGCCAAGATCAGCTAGTTGCCGAAATCATCCGCTTACAAGAGGCGGCATCGAACAACAAGCCTAAGGTGGCCCTCTACGTCGATACTATCTCTAACTATTTTACCTGGACCATCTTGGTCGTGGCCGCCCTCACCTATCTGGTGTGGAAACATTATTGGCCCGAAGATGCCTTTTGGGTCACGCTTTCCGTGTTAGTTGCCACCTGTCCTTGCGCGCTGGCGTTAGCAACGCCGACGGCGGTGACCTGCGCCACCGGACTCTTTACCAGACTTGGGGTGGTGGCCCGCCGTCCAGGCGTGTTTGAGAAGCTGCCAAAAGTAGATCAGGTGGTATTTGATAAGACGGGTACCCTGACTTGCGGCAGTTTAACCTTGCGTGAAACGCAGCGTTTTACTCACGATGAATCCCTCGAGGTGCTAGCGATTGCCGCCGCCATGGAGTCACAATCGATTCATCCTATCGCTAAGGCGTTCACCCCCTATTACCAGACGGGTTATCGGCTAAGTGAGAGTCAGTATGTCGCCGGCGAAGGCGTAATAGCCAGCGTCAATGACACCCGCTATTTTCTCGGCTGCGCGGATTTTATTCGAAGTAACACTCAGCTTGGCGATATCAAAGGCGATCACAGCGTCTACCTCGCCGATAAAACGCGCTTGCTCGCCGGTTTTACCCTGAGCGATACGATTCGAGAAGATGCCAAGGCAACGCTGCACACCCTCAAGGAGATGGGCTTTGCCACCTGCATCGCCAGCGGTGACACCAGCGAACACGTCGAGCAAGTGGCCGCAGAGGTGGGTATCGACACCTTACATAAGGGGTTAAAGCCGCAAGATAAATTGAAACTTATCAATCAGCTAAGAGATCAGGGCAAACAGGTGGTCATGTTCGGTGACGGCGTCAATGATGCGCCAGTGCTTGCGGGCGCAAACCTGTCGGTGGCCATGGGGAGTGGCGCCGATATTGCTAAAAACAGTGCAGACCTCATCTTGCTTGGCGATCAGCTTTCACGCTTTCCCCAGGCGGTTCGCATCGCCAAGCTGACAGAGCAGATCATCAGGCAAAACCTGATCTGGGCCCTTGGCTATAACCTGCTTATCATTCCTTTAGCGGTAACTGGACACGTGTTACCCTACATTGCCGCTATAGGTATGTCGGCCAGCTCATTAATTGTTGTCGCCAATAGCCTCAGACTACTAAAGGTTCGTTTATGAGTATTATCTATGTCTTGATCCCTATCGCCATGCTGTTTGTGCTGGTTGCCGTAGGCATCTTCTTCTGGGCCGTGAAATCTGAACAGTTTGACGATCTCGACAGGCAGAGCGTATCTATCTTGTTTGATGATGACATCAAGCAGAAGCCTAAAGATACCAAAGACGAGTCGACGCCAAGTTGATAGATTTTAGCGTTACCGGCGCCTTCCTCGTCGGTCTGATGGGCGCGGGCCATTGCATCGGCATGTGTGGTGGCCTGGTCGGCGCCTTCTCCCAGCAGCTCCCAAGAAAAGCCAGCGATAATATTCTGCTGGGCCAGCTTAAGTTCATTCTCAGCTATAACCTGGGGAGGATTTTAAGCTATACCACGGCCGGCGCTCTGGTGGGCGGCTCTGCTAGTCTGCTCAGTACCCTCTTTAGTATCGATGCCTACCTAATTGGCATGCGCGTATTCGCCGGTGTGATGATGATAGTGACTGGTCTGTATATTGCGCAGATCTGGTCGGGTGTGGTTCAGATTGAGCGCGTGGGGAAATTATTGTGGCGTCTCATCGGTCCTATCGCCAATAAGTTACTACCGATAAAAGATTTAAAACAAGCCTTTGCGGCAGGGTTACTATGGGGCTGGTTACCCTGCGGCCTAGTCTATAGCACCTTGACCTGGGCGGTCGCGGCAAATTCGGCGCAGCAAGGCGCCTTGATCATGGCGGCTTTTGGCCTGGGCACCCTGCCAGCATTGGTCAGCGTCGGTGTCGCAGCGCGCTATTTTGCCCAGTTGGTTCAGACTAGAAAAGTGAGACTTATCAGTGGCTTAATCTTAGTAAGCTTTGGCATACACACTTTGTATATTGCATTTGCTCAGCTAGGCTAGCTGTCACTATTAAATTAGTTTAACATAAGCCTAATTGAGAAATTCGAGAGAGATTATGACAGATATTATTAAAAGTCGTCGTTCGGCTGTACCCGGATGCGCCATTCATTGTCATGACTGCAGTATGGGTACGTTATGTATCCCTTTCACGTTGAATAACAACGAGCTAGATCAGCTTGATGACATCATCGAACGTAAGAAACCGATACAGAAAGGCGAACAAATTTTTAAGTCTGGTGACTCGTTAAAATCTCTCTATGCGATCCGCTCAGGCACCATCAAGAGCTACACCATCACGGAGCAAGGTGATGAGCAGATCACCGGCTTTCACCTGGCCGGTGATGTGATAGGTTTCGATGGCATTCACTCGCAAACCCATCAAAGTTTTGCCCAAGCCCTAGAGACCTCTATGGTCTGTGAGATCCCGTTCGATACCTTAGACGAACTCTCAGGCACCATGCCTAAGCTCAGACAACAGATCATGCGTCTCATGAGCAACGAGATCCAAAGCGATCAGGAAATGATCTTACTGCTGAGTAAGAAGAACGCCGAAGAACGTCTAGCTGCCTTCATCAGTAATCTGGCCAGTCGTTTTGGCAGTCGTGGCTTCTCTCCCAAGGAGTTCCGCCTCACTATGACACGCGGTGACATAGGTAACTATCTTGGTTTGACCGTTGAAACCATCAGCCGTCTGCTGGGACGCTTCCAAAAAGCAGAATTGCTCGAGGTAAAAGGAAAGTACATTACCATCGTCGATTTTGACTCGCTTAATAAGTTAGCCGGTAACAATAAGATAGGCCGCTAATTAGCCGGTTTTCTGGGCAAATTTGATCTAAAACAAGGCAATTTGCCCTATATCGCTCATTATTTAAGTACCACCTCAGATAAAGGAAGAATCTATGAAGGACTATCATAAGATACTTGTTGTAGTGGATCCAACAAGCGACAAGCAATCTGCCCTCGCCAGAGCCGTTGAACTCGCCTCTAAGAACCAAGCGTCAATCACCGTTTTTCTCTCTATTTTCGATTTTTCCTACGAGATGACCTCTATCCTCTCGGGTCATGAGCGTGAAGCCATGCGCCAGGGAGTCATTGCACAGCGTCGCGCCTGGCTCGACGATATCCTGGCTGGCTACAAAGAAAGTGGCGTCGCCATCGATAGCGAAGTGATCTGGCACAACCGCCCCTTCGAAAGCATCATCCTCCACGCCATCGAGGGTGGCTATGATCTGATCGTTAAGGGTACTCACGAGCACGATAAGCTCAAGTCGGTGATCTTTACCCCCACTGATTGGCATTTGATGCGCAAGGCGCCCGTGCCTGTCCTTCTGGTGAAAGAACACGACTGGCCAGTAGCCGGTAAGATCTTGTGTGCCATCAACGTGGCGTCGGAAGATGATGATCACCAAACCCTTAATGGCAAGATCATCGAACACGCCCAAGACTTAGCCAAGAAGTTTGATGCTCAGGTACATCTGGTTAACGGCTACCCTGGCACCCCGGTCAACCTTGCCATCGAGCTGCCGGACTTTGACGCACACACCTACAGCGAAACCATTCGCATGCAGCATGAGCAGCGGGTGTGTTACCTGGCCAGCAATTACGGCATCTCTAGCGACTTCTGTCATATCAAAGAAGGTTTGCCTGAGGATGTCATCCCTGAACTGGCCGAACAGCTCGACGCCGAGTTGGTGATTCTTGGAACCGTCGGCCGCACTGGTTTCTCGGCGGCGCTAATCGGTAACACCGCAGAGCATGTGATCGACAGCATTAACTGCGACCTACTGGCGATTAAACCCGACGGTTATAAGTCACCACTAGAAGAGGAATGATCGCCTTAGGCCATCTTCTTTAGCCACATTTTTTAAGATATACTACGCGCCCAGAATTTTACGATACTAGGCGCGTTTTTTATTATGTCTGAAGAAACCCTCTCAAAGAAACAGATAACTCGGCTAAACAAGCTACAAAAGCGTCTAAGACGCGAAGTCGGTAGTGCCATCGCCGATTACAACATGATTGAAGAGGGCGACACCGTCATGTGCTGTCTTTCCGGCGGTAAAGACAGTTATGCCATGCTGGATATCCTGGTCAATCTGCAGCAAAGAGCGCCGGTTAATTTTAATCTGGTAGCCGTCAATTTGGATCAGAAGCAGCCAGGTTTCCCAGAAGACATTCTGCCTGCCTATTTGGATAGCCTAAAGGTGCCTTACCATATCCTCGAGAAGGACACCTACTCTATCGTTAAAGATAAGATCCCCGAAGGCAAGACTACCTGCTCGCTCTGCAGTCGTCTGCGCCGCGGTACCCTGTATGGTTTTGCGCAGAAGATTGGCGCCACTAAGATAGCCCTGGGCCATCACAGAGACGACATCATAGAAACCATGTTCCTCAACATGTTCTACGCCGGTAAGCTTAAGGCGATGCCGCCTAAGTTGCTCTCAGATGATGGCGCTAACGTGGTTATCCGCCCTCTCGCGTACAGCCGCGAGAAAGACATTGCCGAATATGCCGAGTTAAAGGCGTTTCCAATTATCCCTTGTAACCTGTGTGGCTCTCAGGAAAACCTGAAGCGCGCGGCGGTAAAAGAGATGCTCAAGAGCTGGGATAAGCAGTTCCCCGGCCGTATCGAAACCATCTTCACCGCGATGCAAAACACGAGCCCGTCACAGGGTGTCGATAGAGAGAAGTTCGACTTTGTCTCTTTGAAACAAGATCCCGACGCACCGATGAAAGGCGATGTGGCCGAGTCGGATCTGCCGGCGTTTGACTTCCTGGACCTGGCTAACAGCGGTCATATCGACCTCGACGCGGCCAAGCGCAGTAGCGATCAACTTAAAATCGATGTGGTGAGCACCTATACGCCTTAGATTTTAACCTAGCAATTTGAATGAATTGTCTTTATGGATAATAAAAAAGCCCTCTCTTGAGGGCTTTTTTACGTCTATGGCTGTCTTTAGTCTGTCTATGTCCGCGGTCTTAACGCCCCGCTAACTAGGAGCTCTTGACCCAGGGGCTTATGACCTTAGGCGTTTCACTAAAAGTTATCTTGGAAAGTGTATTTATCTTATCGCTCGCTAAGCGGTAGATACCATCGACTTGCTGCATCTTACCATCTATGACCACCTGCGCCTTACCGGCAAACTCGAAGCTAACCCCGGCGATATCATCGGCGAAATATTTCATTGGAAAGCCCTGCATCTGCTTAAGCAGTTGATCCATCTGCATGGCAAGCTCACTTAGCGCAGCCTGGCTATACTCATTTGAGGGCGACTTGGCGCGGATCTGCATCGCCACCCCACAACGCGTGGCATCGTTCTTCATCTGCAGATTGATGAGGGCACGGTCTGACTTCAAGGTTTCATCGAATGGAATATAGAGGCGTTGGTCACCGGAGAAGGTCAGCGGATAGTTACGCTTCTCTGTGGTGATTGAGCCGCTCTCGATAAGACAGCCATTTTCCTTAGGCACAGAGAAGGCAATGTCGATAAGCGAATAGTTGCCTTTATTCATCTGCTTCATTCTTTGATAGAAGCCCTGATAGTCGAGAGAAATGGGCGTTGCCTGAACAACACTCGTTGCCAGAAGCAGGCAACTACACAGCAGGCCTTTGTTCATGATTTTCCACCAAAAATTGATTGTTATGACGTAGCATATCAAGCAGCTCTTCAACATAAGCTTCCTGACGCTCTGAGTAATTCATTAGACCGTAGACTAACTTCTCGGCGCTTACCGGCTGATTCTCTGCCCTTAAATCGGCGCGAATGGCCCGAAGAAGCGAGTAGGCCGCGTTCGAATTAAGGTTGCGCATGTAGGAGCCGACCGAATCTTCGACGCTCTTAAACACGGCAACTTCGTGGCTGAGTCCTTCGGTGCGCGACTGTGGCACCAGACCACAACCTTTCTTAAAACACCACTGACCGAAGAAATTCATCCCTTCCCTGGCAAAACGACTACTGCCCCACCCTGTTTCATTAGCCGCCTGAATCAACACCAAATCTTCAGGAATGGTGTCGACCCGCGTCAATAACTCATCCAAGGATTCAAGGGTGGCACCGCGCATCGAATACTGATATTTGCTTGCTAGTTGCAAGATGCGATAGGCCTCTGCCTCGGACAAGGGTTGTTGGTTCGCCAGATGGAGACGAGATTGCTCTAAAAACTTACGCTCGTCACTAATCACGGCATTGTGGTGCCTGATCGCCGGGCGAAGGAAGTCGAAGAAAGCCTGTTTCTTGGTCGCAATATCGCTAATTGCCTGGAAATCTGGAATGGCACTAAATTGACTGCGATTCTTTAAAATCGTTCCCGGCGCCTGTTCAGGCTCGGCCTTGCGCTCTATCAGAAACAGCTTTACCGCCAATACCGCTAACGCAACAATCCCTAGGGATAATATCAACTTATTGATGTGACCTGTTCTCAAATGCTTCGCTCTTATTGGGAGTTCATGGGCGGCATTATATGTCATCTGAGCCATGAACAAAACCGCTATACCTATAGGACGAATGGGTTATAATGGCCGGCAGGTAAATGGGGATTCAGGAAGGAAATACCCGACATGCGCGATTACGCCATCAATCAATATCAACATGTTGTCGCCATCGGCGGAGGCCACGGACTGGGCCGAGTCTTATCCTCTCTCTCGTTTCTCGGTCCAAAACTCACCGGCATAGTGGCTACTACGGACAATGGCGGTTCAACCGGACGCCTACGACAGCAGCAGGATTGTATCGCCTGGGGCGATCTGCGTAACTGCCTGTCTCAGCTCGCCAGCCGCCCTTCTGTCGGCTCCTTATTGTTTGAATACCGATTCGGCGGTAACAGCGAACTCGTCAACCACAATCTGGGTAACCTGGTGTTGATGGCGCTGGATGACCTCTGCGTGCGGCCGTTAGATGCGGTCAATCTGATTCGCAAACTGCTTAACATAGAGACCCAGGTGATCCCTATGTCGGAGCAACCTACGCACCTGGTCGCCATTCAATCTTGCGGTAAACGTATCTTTGGAGAAGTCGAGGTAGATCAAAAGTGTGAAGATCCTATCGCCCTCTCGCTGGAACCCATGGTGGATGCCACCCTCGAGGCCTGTAATGCGGTTAGGCAAGCGGATCTCATTATATTAGGGCCAGGAAGTTTCCTGACTAGCATCATGCCACCACTGCTGTTGCCAAAATTAAGCCAGGCACTACACGACTCCAAGGCGAAGGTGGTCCTAATCGATAATCTGACCGAGGAGCCTTCTTCCGCGGCTAACTTTAGCCTGGAGGAGCGCCTTAGCTGGTTTAAGCAGGTTATGGGTAATAAACCGGTCGATCATGTGCTATGTCATGGCGACAGGTATCTCACCACAGGCATAGTCACTCGTTATCCCCTGCGTAGCCGCCACCATCAGGCGCTTCACGACAGAGCCGCGCTGGCCGACGCCCTGTCTCTCATTGTTGAGCCCCAGAAGCTCGACGCACTGGCATAAAAAAACGCCACGTTATTAATAGCGTGGCGTCTTTAGCAGCGTTTTGCAGCTTATAATACCTTAGCGATCGCCCGGCAGATGGTATCCATGTTGGCGCGGGTCATGCCGGCAACACTAATGCGGCCAGAGCCGACGATATAGATACCAAACTCATCTTTCAGGCGTGTTACCTGATCTTTATTAAGGCCAGAGAAGCTAAACATACCGTTTTGCGCCGAGATAAAGCTGAAATCTTGCGACACCCCCTGCTCAGCCAACGTCTTGACGAATAGCACTCGCATCTCGGCGATACGTTCGCGCATCTGTGTTAGCTCCGCTTCCCATAACTTTCTTAGCTCGGCATCACCAAGAATTGTGGCCACAATCAATGCACCATGGGCCGGTGGATTAGAATAGCTGCTACGTATGGTGCTCTTAATCTGGCTAAATGCACGCTTCGCCGTCTCAGCATCTTCTGCTACTAATGTCACTGCGCCGATCCGCTCGTTGTAGAGACCGAAGTTTTTAGAAAACGAGTTAGCCACTAACAGTTCGGGGACCTTGCTGGCCACCAGACGTAGTCCTTGTGCATCTTCTTCTACCCCGGCGCCAAAGCCTTGATAGGCGAAGTCAAACAAGGGGATCAGGCCTTTGTCGACACAAAGCTGGGCAATCACTTCCCACTGGCTGATGTTGAGATCGATACCCGTTGGGTTATGGCAGCAACCGTGAAGCAGCAGTAAATCGCCTTCCTCTGCATTTTCAAGGCTAGTGAGCATGGCATCGAAGTCGATATCGTGACTGGCCGCATCGTAATAGCCATATTGCTTAACGGTTAAGCCGGCAGATTGAAAAATGTTGTTATGGTTTGCCCAAGTTGGATTGCTCACCCATACGGTACGTGAATCAGTGTTACGCACCACAAACTCGGCGGCCATTCTCAGGGAACCTGTACCACCAGGCGCCTGAGCCGTTACCGCTCGCTTCTCGCCCATTACCGCGTGTTCTGTACCAAACAACAAGCCCTGTACCGCCTGGTTGTAGGCGATGACGCCGTCGATACCCAAGTAACTCTTGCTGGTTTCAGTTTCTAGCAATTTTTGCTCGGCCAACTTAACTGACTTAAGAATCGGCGTCTGGCCTGACTCATCTTTATAGATGCCAACACCTAAATTAACCTTATCTGCGCGAGGATCGGCCTTAAAAGCATCGGTAAGACCAAGAATGGGATCTGCGGGAGCCAGTACAACCTGGTTAAATATCATGGTGATGTTCCTAAATGTCGTCATTAGAAGGGGGTCGGGGCTAGTTATACCACTGTCTTAGCGCCCTTCATAGGGGATATTTTTCTATATCAATATTTTTCTTGTCTCGCCCTGGCTTTCCTGATTCTTGTTGGGTAACTGGACCATGATTTTAAGAATTATTGATTGAACTGAGCAAAATTTAGAATAATCTTTAAGATGAGATCGGGCTCACACTGAGCTAATTTAGATAACTAAATGAGTGCACTGAAATTTGAAGATGATAGCCAGACCGATTGGAGCAGGAGTCATAGAAGGAGCTTTTATACC
>NZ_JAKEVJ010000072.1:0-19143 GCF_022398425.1 Shewanella sp. Isolate7
ATCGTATCGTTTCCAGTGGATAGGGACGACGACCATTGCCCGCTTTTGGATAAAAGGGCTCAATCACTTCCAGCAGTTGAGTCCATGGTAATAGGTTGTCCATCCGAGATAAGAAAATCTCTTTACGGGTCTGGCGGCGCTTGCTGGAAAACTCACTATCGGCAAAAGTTAACTGTTGGCTCATGGGCGGTAATGGCTGTGATTTACTATGTAGCTATGATCTCACATCAGGGACTTATTCGCATCTTCCCTAGTTATTAATGGGTCTGTTTAAAGTGACGCAGAAGCCAATAGACAGGACGAAGATCCTTTCCACCGATAGATTTAAGCGGCGCAATAAGATAGTTAAGCCACTGCCACTTCTCCATCTCTTGCTTTGAAGCCTGCCAGAGCGACTCTCCCCCCGCAGCACGGTAGGCAGCAATCACAGGGTCGACAATCTCAGGATGGGGCCCGATGTAGCGATACAGGCTATGGATATAGACGAGGAGATCTCTGCTCTGCTGCCTATGCATATCGCTGTCTTGCTGATTTGCCTCGAAATCGATAAAGGAAACATTACCCGCGTGCCAACAGATATCCCTTAGGGCGGGCCTGCCGTGAGCTAAACCTTTTAGATGCAGTTGAGCCAAACCGATTGCACTATCCTGTAATATCTTGAGCTTCTCGGCCTCATCGATCTCAGCATTTAACCAAGCATTAATCGGCATGCCTACGTCGGCAACGACCAGAAACCCTTCACCGCTGGCAACCAGTTCGGGCACGGGAGCCCCTTTCTTGGCGAGTTGAGTAAGGGTTGTTATCTCAAGCTGCAGTGCCGCCTGGGGCTGGGACTTTAGCCAGCGCATGGCGCCGGTGAGACGCTCTTCCTGTTTAAGCCAATACTTGCGACCTTGGTATTCGAAACTAACTATTCGTTCGCCCTGATGTTCGACAAGCAGTTTATCAATCACATGTTGAAGGCTAGAAACAGTCACACAAGATACTCCGGTAAAAGTGAAAGGGGATTATGTGTGCAAGCTTGCGCAAATGCAATCTTCAGGGGCGTAAGCGGGGAAACTATGAGCGACACCAGACTGACTGATAGGTGACGGCTATGGGGAGAAAGCGAGAGACGTATCGACCGACACGTCTCAAGAATACCACGCGATAACCGACGGTACTTTTTATACCAATCACAATAAGTATGTGATCAGAAATAGCGCAGGAAAAATGCTTGAGAACAAAGCAGGATTTTTAGATAAGTAGTTATTCTACAATTAAAAATACTAATACAGTTATCGAGCGTTTTAACAAGCTAGAATGATCAATTATTTATTACGGTTGGTATTACACCAAGCGGCTTAAGCTTCTTCGTTCCAAGGGGTCGCCTTGTTTTCAAGCAATACGGGGATCCCTTCGTTAATCGCATAGACCAAACGGTCTGCCTTACAGATAAGCTGCTGATTAGCCTTGTCGTATTCAAGCTTCCCCTTACACACAGGGCAGGCAACTATCTCTAAAAGTTTCTTATCAAACGCCATGTTAATTTCCTTGTTGTACGTTTTAGCGCCGCTCAAGCAGCGTTAACAATTGCTGTTCAAATTCTGGTGCTATCTTGGCATCTACCGGCAGATACCACCAGTTAGACTTTGCAAAATCGCGACATTTAACCGCATCTTTCTCTGTCATTAGCACGCCTCGCCCCGCCGCGACCGTCTCTATGGCGTCTAGGCTGTAGGCCTGATGATCGTCAAAGGCATGTTGGTGAACGGGATGAACCCCAATATGGGTTAGGGTATCGAAAAATCGCTGTGGATTGCCTATTCCGGCGATCGCCACATTGTCAGAAAGCGGATTATCGACTGATACCGCGCCGTCGGCCACGCTGCGCCAATTACCGGGAGCCAGCGCCATCTCAAACTCCTGCGAATGGGCACGCTCACCATTGACTAAGGTAAAATCGACTGTGCGCTGACGCCAGCGTCCTTCTCGCAGGGGCCCTGCAGGTAACAGCAGACCATTACCGAAACGACGCTTGCCATCGAGCACTAAGATCTCCACATCTCGCTCGAGTCGATAATGCTGCAGTCCGTCATCGCTGATGATGACGTCTACCGCTTGCCATTCTAGCAGGGCTTGACCCGCGGCCACGCGATCGCTGCCTATCACCATAGGCACTTGAGTGCGCGCGACTATCATGGCAGGTTCATCGCCGACTTCACTCGCCGGCATGCCAGAGACAACCTGTTTACAGCCGGTAAACTCGACGCCATAGCCACGGCTGATCACCCCAGGGCGATAACCATGACGACGCAGCAACTCGATGAGATAGATAACCGTGGGCGTCTTGCCACTGCCACCGACCGTGATGTTACCCACCACGATAACCGGCACATCCAGGCGCACACTTGACTTAAGCCTCAAACGAAACAGCTGTCGTCTGAGGCTCGTCAGCAGGTAAAACAAACCACTGAGGGGCAAAAGCAGCAGAACAAGCAGCCAGTGAACACCTAGCTGCCTGTCATACCAGAGACGATTAACCAACGTCTGCATAGTAATTAGCTACCAAACTGCATCTGGTACAGGTTGTAATAGATCCCCTGCTTCGCCAGCAGCTCGCTATGAGTACCGCGTTCGACCACCTTGCCCTGATCGACCACCAAGATCTGATTGGCATTTTCAACCGTCGACAAGCGGTGAGCGATCACGATTGAGGTGCGGTTCTGCCTGAGGTTATCCAGCCCCGTCTGAATCGCCTTCTCCGATTCGGTGTCCAGCGCCGAGGTCGCTTCATCGAGTATCAACAGGGGTGCATCGCGCAGTATCGCCCTGGCAATGGCGATACGCTGACGCTGACCACCTGAGAGCATGACGCCGTTCTCCCCGACCTGGGTATAGATCCCCTCGGGCATGTTACTGATAAACTCCCAGGCATTAGCGAGCTTTGCAGCATCTATGATCTGCTCCTCACTCACCTCACCCGGGTAGGCATAGGCGATGTTAGCAGCAATGGTGTCGTTGATCAGGGTGACTTGCTGTGACACCAGGGCCACCTGACGACGCAATGACGCCAGCTTATAGTCTCTCAGGCTCACATCATCCAGGCGAATATCACCGCTTTCGAGATCCGAGTAGAAGCGGGTGATGAGGCTGGCTATGGTCGACTTACCGGAACCGCTGCGCCCCACCAGGGCCAGGGTCTCGCCAGGATTGACCTGAAAATCGACATCTGTCAACGCCAAGCCTTCCTGATTGTCATAGCGGAAGTTAACCTTGTCGAAGCTCAGGCGTCCCGCCACTCTTTGCGTCTCATAGGTGCCATTATCCACCTCGGCTGGCGTGTCTAACACCGCAAAGATGGTGCTACAGGCGGCGATACCTCGCTGAAACTCGGCGTTGACACGGGTCAGGCTCTTAATTGGCTGCAACATGGCGAGCATGGCCGCCAAGATGGTCGCAAAGGTACCCGCGGTAAGGTCTGCACGCATGCTCTCAAGACTCGACGCATAGAGCACGAAGGCCAGCGCCAGGGAGCCAATCACCATCACCAAAGGCTGGCTGATTGCCTGGGCCAGGGCCAGTTTCATGGTGCGCGAGCGGTTATCGTCGTTCACCTTGGCAAAACGCTGAGATTCGGCCTGCTGACCACCGAAGACCAACACATTCTTATGGCCTTTAATCATCTGCTCGGTGACCGAGGTCACCCCCCCCATGGCGGTCTGGATCTGTTTAGAAACCTTACGGAATTTACGGCTGACCACGGCAATCACCAGGCCAATCAAGGGCCCGACGATCAGGATACAGAGCGAGAGTTTCCAGGAGTTGTAAAACATCACCCCCAGCATGCCGATCACAGTAATACCGTCACGCACTATGGTGATCAATGCACTGCCGGACGCCCTGGCGATCTGCTCGGTATCGAAGGTGACCCGGGAGATCAAATTACCGCTGCTCTCGGCATCGATATAGCTCACGGGCAGCTTGAGGTAATGTTCAAACACCTGCTGACGCATATCCATGATCATGCGCGCGCTGATGTAAGAGATGCCGTAGGTAGATAAAAAGTTAGCCAGGCCCCTGAGGGTAAACAAACCAATCACCACAAAGGGCGCGGTTTTTAACACATCACTGTCGGAGTTAAAGCCGCCACTCATGCCGAGATCGACGCCTTCCACCAAGCCGGGTGTGGTCGGCACATTGCTGGCAAAGCCCTGATCGATAAAGGGTTTAATTGAATAAATAAAGGTTGCGTCCACCAAGCCATAAAGCACTAGGCCGAACACAGACAGAAATAACACCCCTTTAAGCGGGACAAGATAGGTCAGCAGTCTGAGAAATACGCTGCTAACTTCACTTTTCGAAGCATTTGTCATTCGGGATTCTATCAATAGATGCAAAAAAGCGTATTCTACTCTGGATTGCCAAACTCACCAAATTCAAAGCGTTGATTATACCAAAATGGCGCCAAATCCCGGCGATAACCCGAGACTAAAACGCCCTCTTCGCCCAGTGTTAAACTGAGCTGACCATTGTCCCCCGTGCTGTACTGGCGCGCCCTTGTCCCGTTGAAGCGCCTAACCACTTCGGCCTTGGGAAAGCCATAACGATTGTTAAATCCGGCCGCGTAGAGCACGATATCCGGCGCACTTGCCTGAATAAAGGCGCTGCTCGATGAGGTATTGCTGCCGTGATGCGCCGCGATCAACACGGTACTGGTCACCTCTGGCGTCTGCGTCAGGAGTGACTGCTCACCCTCACGCTCGATATCCCCAGGGATAAGTACGCTTCGACTGCCGTCACTTATCCGAACTATGCAGGAAGCATTGTTGCCAACGCCAGCCTCTCGCGGCCCCAGTAGCTCTAGGGTAAGTCCCCGCCAGTGCATGCTCTTGGGGCGACAGTTCATGGCACCAGGATAGTCGAGGTCAGTCACAAGCTTGACCTCGGGATGATGGGACAACAAATAGTCGGCGCCGCCGGCGTGGTCATTATCCCCGTGGCTCAGCACCAGATAGTCGAGCTTGCCTATGCCACGATAATGCAAGAAGGGCTGAATCACCCTTTCTGCGTAGCTAAAGTGCTCACCGAAGGCGGCGCCGGTATCATAGATTAATCCATGCCCCTGCTTCTCGACCACCAGGCTCAGCCCTTGCCCCACGTCTAACAGATGAACCTGCCAACGGCGAGGATCTGTCATCCCTTGAGGTAAACACCACAGACAGAGCGGCATGAGAAGCACCAAGGGCATCCATCGCCAGGCGCCTGAGGCCAGTCGCCAACTGATAACGGCAAGCAGGCTAAACAGTAGGGCCGAGACAAGCTGCATCGAGGCTGGCAACCAGTGAACAGGAAGTTTGCCTAACCAGTCGAAAGCTAAGGTCATGGGGGAAATGGCAAGATCTAACAGATAGAGGGGGAAGCTCACGGGCATGCCGATATAGACGCTAGTTACCCATGTTATCAAGGCCAAGAAGCTTAGTGGGATCACCACCAGACTAAACCAGGGTACGAAGATCAGGTTAAATATCAGCGCGTAGGGCGCAAAGCCGCCAAACAGCAGCCCCTGCAAAAGACCCAGGGATAAACTTAGCCGCCACTGAATCTGCCACATCTGGCCAAGGCGGTATGTCAGCTTCTGCCAAGACGATAAGTGCTCATCTGGCGCGGGCGCTGATTGGCCGAACCAGAGAATGATCGCCAGCGCGCCGAAGGAGAGCCAGAGCCCGGCACCGAGAATACTTAAAGGGTCCAGCAACAAGACGATGAAAAGCGCCCATAGCAGCCGCTCAAATGGCGAGGCGTAGCGCCTGATAAGCCCAAGCCAAATCACCATAACCAACATGATGAGCGCTCGCTGGGTCGGCAACCCCAGTCCGGCAAGGAAGGCATAGAGGCCGCAGCAAACCAAGGCCACTAAGGCGATGGCTTGGCGATTGCCAAGTCCCAGGCGAGGACGCAAGCGCCCTAAAAGATAGCCTCCCAGCCCCATGACCCAGAGCGCCAGTACCGACAGATGTAGCCCGGAGATGGTCACCAGATGGCCGGTTCCACTCTGCCTTAGCCCCTGCCAATGCGCCTCGCTTATCTGCTGCTTATCCCCCAGCATGAGCGCCAGCATCAGATCGCCATTGGAAAATGTGGCCACGGCCTGCCGCAATGGTGTCAGCAGCCTTGCTCGCATCCCCCGCGGCGACGATAGACGCTTGGCCACAATCACTCTGCCCTTGCCTATGATGTGCTTAGACAACAGATAGGCCTGCTGATTAAATCCCCCTTGATTAAGCACGCTGGTGATCGGCTTGGGGGCAAGCGTGAATTGCCACACCTCACCTATGGCGACTTTTTGTTCGCTTTGCCAGCGCAAGCGCAAATATTTATCAGGAAATTGAAGAGGATGGTCGGTCAAAATACGAATATCGGCATTTATCCAGTCGCCGTTTCGATAAACTAGTGATATGATTTCGCCCCTGACTGTTGGCGGCTCGCTGGAATTTTCAGGCGTAAAAACCAAAAGTTGGTGGCAAAATAGACTCATCCAAGCTATAGCCAGAAGGCAACCAGCCAATAATTTTGACCATTTCAGCATGATGACGGCAATGACTAACACCACACATGCAAGTGAAAGGGTCGGCAAGGCGGGCCAGAGCAGCGCGGAGATGAGGGTGGCACAATAGCCAAACATGAATCGATTCATAATGAATAATTTAAGACTGCAACACTAAGCTATGCCAAAAAAATTCATTCAACGATATATGCCCAAACCCGAGACGCTGCAGAATCATAAACACCTGCAGATGTTCGGTAAGTTGCTCCACAAACCTAACCTCTGGGCACTGAATCGACGCTCCGCTCCCCTCGCCTTTGCGGTCGGCCTGTTTGTCGCTTGGATCCCCATGCCGTTTCAGATGGTGTTAGCCGCGGCGTTAGCCATACTGTTTAATTGTAACTTACCTGTCGCCGTCGCGCTGGTGTGGGTCACCAATCCGGTCACCATGCCCTTTATGTTCTACGCCGCCTACCTCTTTGGCGCCAAACTACTCGGCCACCCTCCCCAAGAATTTGCCTTCGAAGCCAGCTGGCAATGGATAGAGGCCTCACTCTTCACCATAGGCCCACCATTCTTGCTGGGTTGTCTGGTGTTTGGGATCATCTTTGCGGCCTCGGGTTACTTTGTCGTTCACAACCTGTGGAAGTACTCGATCCTGTTTAAGTGGAAGAATCGCGCCAAATAGTGATGTTTCACACTGCATTGCTCACCGGGCATTAGTCACCGGACAGTGCACCTATACCTATGCCTCCCTAAATCTCGCGACCTACTGCATTTGGCTGTGACTCGGGCTTAGCTCGCTCAATCACACAAGCAATTAGCCAGGTACAGGTAGCCTGGTAAGCAGCTAGCCACGTATGCAGTTAGTCACTTAAGCATTCGCTTAACTAAATCATTACCCCGATATCGACGATCATTCTGGGTTAACCATCACCCACAGCATAAGCTGCTGAAATTGTCCCTTCGCATCTCATAGAAACTTAAGATAGAATAAACAAATTGATTACAAGGCTAACACTTTGTATCTATCTGAATGACATGCCCTAGATGAAGTCGCCCGTTAGAATAATCACAATAAATGCAGGAAGGCCATGCACTTAAATTCAAATAGAAAACATGTCGCGATCTTCGCATTGCTCTCCTGCTTGTTTCTGCTCGCCGCCGTGATCACCATAAGTGCGCTAACAAAGTACTTTGTTAACAATGAGATCCAGCAAGAAGAGGAAAACCTGCGCAAAAACCTGGCGCTGCTTCGCTTCAACTTCGAGGCCACAATCTATAAAGACACCTATCTGGCCGATAGTCTGGCCACTGTGGTCACCATAGACCCCGATTTTGCCATGAAAAACTGGCATGTGATCGCCGCAAAACTGCTCGACAAGGCGCAGTACGTACGCAACGTCGCCATCGCACCAAACAATATTATCTCCTTAGTCTATCCCCTCAAGGGCAACGAGAAGGCGGTGGGCTTCGATTTTCGCACTCAGCCAAATCAGCTTAAGACAGTGCTACTGGCAAAGGAGCAACAGTCGGTGTTTATTGCCGGGCCGGTGAATCTGGTGCAAGGCGGGCTAGGCCTTATCGCCCGCTACCCTATCTTCAAAGACTATCCCAAAAACACCCAATATTGGGGCGGGGTGAGCGTGGTGATGAACTATAACCAGTTACTGCATGATACCGGGATCACGCAATTTAAGGGCGGTGATATCGCCATCAAGAAACAGCTAAACGCTAACGAAGCGGAACAGGTTTTCTATGGCGATCCCAGTATTTTTGAAGATGCCGATGCGATCTATCCCATCAAGTTGCCCAGTGGAACCTGGAACCTAGCCGCCAAATTTCATGTTGAAAATCTCGCTCGCATCAATCACCTGCGCCTAGGCATAGTCGGCACGGGGACGGTCGCAGCCTTTACCCTGTATATGCTGATGCTGCTGCTATTTCGTAACTATCAGCACACCCACAGGGCGGCCCTGCACGATGAATTAACCCATCTCCCTAACCGACGCTTCATCATCAATGAGCTCGACCGCGTGATGAACAAGCATAACCAGCCATCTTTTACCTTACTCAACATAGATCTGAACGACTTTAAAAGGGTAAATGACGAGCTGGGACATGAAGCGGGCGACGAGTTGCTAAAATATGTCGCCAATCGTCTGGTGACAGAGGTGGGGATTAAGGGGTCAGTCGCGCGATTTGGTGGCGATGAGTTTCTCATCTTGCTCTATGACGTGACCGACGGGCAGGAGGTTGAAGCCATCATGGCTCACATCACCCAGGCGATAGAATCCCAGCCTTTCTTTTGGCAATCACAGCAACTGACGCCTTCGCTCAGCATAGGCTACGCCACTTTTGATGGGCAAAATGCCGACATCAAAGAGTTACTCTCCGATGCCGACAAGCGGATGTATCTACAAAAACGCGCCTACCGAGAAAGTCGTTAACAGCCTTCTCTGGTATCAGCGAGAGCTAATGCCCAGCCAGTGCCTCGGCGGGATGGATGCGGCTCGCCTTCCAGGCCGGATAGAGGGTAGCCAGCAGGCTCATCACCAAAGCAAGTGACACCACCAGCACCACATCCAACAGATGTAGCTGTGATGGCAAGAAATCGATGAAATAGACGTCGGCCGACAATAGCTGCACACCAAATAGCTGCTCAATCCCGCTGGCAATGGCGCTAAGATTCAAGGCCAGGGTGATCCCCAATGCCCCACCGATAAAACAGCCTAACAAACCATTCAAGGCCCCCTGCACCACAAAGATCCCCATGATGGTGGCTTTGGCCATCCCCATGGTCAGCAAGATAGCGATCTCAGACTGCTTGTCGCGCACCGCCATCACTAAGGTGGAGACGATATTGAAACAGGCCACGGCAATCACCAGTGCCAACACTAAGTACATCACGGCACGCACCAACTGAATATCCTGATAGAGATGCCCCTGGGTGCGAGTCCAGTCCGACAGATACATATACTGCGACTGACTATAGCCCAAGGTGCGGATCAGCTGCGGCGCAGCAAAGACATCGTCGACCTTGATGCGGATCCCGCTCACCCCCTCGCCCAGCCCCAATAATTCGGCGCCATAATCCAGCGAGATATAGGCCGTGGTCAGATCTAGCTCGCCGCCGAGCTCAAAGATACCCGCCACCTTAAATTGATGACTCTTGGCCGAGCCCAGACCTCGACCCGCAGACTTACCCGCGAGGTTTGGCGTGTAGAGACTCAGGGTGTTGCCAAGCGACAACCCCAGGGCATCGGCGAGCCCCTTACCCAGCACTATGTTGTTCTCTTTGGTGGCCAGCGCCTGCCAGGCAGCTTCTGGCATAAAGTCGTCGATATTTGACACCTTGGCTTCTAGCGCGGGCGTGATACCGATAACCGTGAGCCCTTGAAAGCCGCCGGGCTTCTGAATCAGCCCCTGAATGCGCACAAAGGGCGCGCTGGCCAGAATGCCTGGGATCTTCTTGGCATCCTCGGCTATCTGCGGCCAGTCATGAAGCGGCTCATTCACCCCGGTCAGCTCACCATGGGGTACGACCCCCAGCAGACGCTGCTCAAGCTCCTGCTCGAAGCCGTTCATGGCCGACAGCACAGTGATCAGCACAGCCACCCCAAGGGCGATCCCCGCCGTCGAGGCAAAGGAGATGAAACTGATGAATCGATTCGACTGACGCGCCATGTAGAAGCGCCAGCCTACCCAGAAGGCGAGTCTCTCTCTCATGCCATCTCCCAGGCGCTTAACTGTCCATCTTGCATCTTAAGTTGTCTGTCCATGCGCGCGGCCAGCTTAGGATCATGGGTCACCACCACAAAAGCGGTACCCAGCTGGCTGCCCAGCTCACGGATAAGCTCATAGACGGTATCGCCGCTCGCGGCGTCCAGGTTTCCGGTAGGCTCGTCGGCCAACACCAGTTTCGGACGATTGATCAGCGCCCTGGCTATCGCCGTACGCTGGCGTTCACCACCCGACATCTCGGCCGGTGTATGATGCAGCCTGTGCCCAAGGCCCACGCGATTAAGCAGCTCTGTCGCCTCCTGCTCAACTTCTTGGCGCGGCCGCTTCTGGATAAGTCCAGGCATGGCCACATTTTCAAGCGCGGTAAACTCGGGTAAAAGGTGGTGGAACTGGTAGATAAACCCCAGCTCCTGATTGCGGATAGCCGCCTGACGTGAAGGTGACAGCCGATAGAGATCTTCGCCGTCAAACATCACCTCACCACTGCTCGGTTTATCTAAGGTACCCATGATATGCAGCAAGGTACTCTTACCCGATCCCGAACTGCCAACGATAGCCACCTGTTCGCCCTTGGCGATACTGAAGTTAACGCCACTGAGCACCCGGGTATCTATGCTGCCTTCGTGATAGCGCTTGCTAACGTTATTGACTTGAAGTAACAAAGGTTTTTCCTGTTGGGTCATAGATCATTCGTACCTTAAAGCTGTGGCTGGTTGCACGCTTGCCGCCCGCAGCGCGGGATAAACGGTCGCCAAAAATGTGATTGCCAGGGTGCCGACCACGATAAGGGATAACTGCCCCCACTCGAGTTGCACCGGCAGGCGTTGACCTGCCCCAAGCACATGAATGCCGAGCGCCGAAAAGAGGGTGTTAATATTCAAAGTTGCCAGCACGCCGATAACCAGGCCGCCCACTAAGCCTAAGACGGCGTTAAGCGATCCCTGGATCATGAAGAGCCCCATGATGCTCCCTGTGGTCAGGCCCTGGGTTTTCAGCACGGCAACATCTGTGGTCTTATCCACCACCATCATCACCAGGGCCGAGACTATATTGAAGGCGGCCACGGCGATGATAAGACTCAGCATCAGCGACATCATGTTCTTCTCCATCTTCACCGCCGAAAACAGATGCCCATAGCTCTCACGCCAATCGCTGGTAGTGATGCTATCACCCGCGGCCTCAAACGCGGCCTTGACCTTAGGGGCCAGTTTACTTGCCTTGAAGGGGTCTGCCAGATAGAGACGCAGCGACTTGATCTCATTAGGGGATTTGCGCATCAGGCGCAGCGCATCTTCATGGTGTATATAGGCAAGGCTTGCATCGACCTGGGAGCCCATCTCGAAGACGCCAGCCACGGTAAACTTACGCTGACTCGGTACCGGCCCTAGCGGTGAATAGACCACGCCATCGCCGCTCAACACACGAAGCCTGTCGCCGGGTTTCACATCCAGGCGACGCGCCAGCTCGGCGCCTATAACAATGCGGTATTTACCTGCCTCAAGACTATCGAGGGAGCCATTGAAATGGCGATTGAGACGCGCGAGATTGTCTTGCTCAAGTTCGGGATAGATGCCATAGACCTGCACCGCGCTGATGCTACCCGGTGCCTGCAACATGGCCTGGGTGGCCACGCTCGGGCTCATGGCCAAGATCTGCTTGCCATCGACAAGGCTGGACGCGACAGACTGCCAGTCACCAAGATGCTGCTCACTGTGCACCGTCAGTTGCGGTACCGCGCCCAAAATGCGCTGCTTGAGCTGTCCCTCCAGGCCATTCATCACAGAACTGACGATGATCAGCGCCGCCACCCCAAGCAAGATCCCCGATACGGCAAACAGGGTAATAAATGAGGCAAATGGATTGGCCTTACGTGCTCGCCAGTACCGGTAACCTATGGTCCAAGATAACGCTAAATTCATGTTTGGCAGGGTCTCTTTGTATCAGAGCCTTGATAAATCATTAAGATGGGCACGATAATAGGGGGAATAGCCCCCTAAAAACAAGAGGCAATCCGTTGAACAGCCAATCAAACTCCTATTTTAGCGTCGCGCATGGGTTCGCCGCTTACCTATCGCCCTGGCCTAAGGAGCAGCCGCTGCCCAACGACTATGAGCTAAGAGCCATGCTGCCGCTCGGCATGCAACTCATCAGCCAAGTGAAGGCGATGGAAGCCGATTGTCTGCTGCAACTTCGAAACCTGGATGATGAGGCGCGCACCGTAGTCGACTACCTCAAGCTACAGTCGCGCAAAATCGATCTTGTGCTGCAGCATGTGCTGGAGCAACAGACCCACGAGGGTGAAAAGTGCAGTGGGCTGCACTTTGGCGGCAGCGGTATACATATCTTAAGCCCGACAAAGCTTGTGCCCGGCGAGGCCTATCGCATCACCCTGCATATCAGGGAGGTGCTTATCGCCATTCTCTGTATTGGTGAGTGTACCCGCTGCGAAGAGGAAGCATCTGAGGGCGGTTTCGATTGTGAGCTCAGCTTTATCGAAATTCTCGATGAGGACGTCGAGCAACTGGTGAAAGCCAGCCTAAATATTCAACAAAAACAATTACAACAACGTAAAAAGCAGCAACAAACCCCAAGGTAGTTTTCACTGGCACTGACGGGGCTAAGCCTCTACAATGACCGCATCATTGTCGATTGTTGGCCTTAGTCTGTTTTCATGAATGCTTTCTCCATCCTCACACCACCTAAAGTCAAAGGGATCAAATCCCCGCAAACCCTGAGCCAATTAACGGGTGCCGCCCAGGCGATCAGCCTAGCTAAATTGTGCGAGCAGCACAGTGGCCTGACCTTAGTGGTGACGCCAGATACGCCCAGCGCGCTCAGGCTAGAGGCCGAGCTAGGCTACCTGTTAGCGCCACAAGACGTGCCTGTCATGCTCTTCCCCGACCGGGAGACCTTGCCCTATGACAGCTTCTCGCCTCACCAGGACTTGGTATCCCAGCGGCTAGAGACCTTATCGCGGATCCCGAGTGCAGGCCATAGCCTGGTGATAGTGCCCATGAGCACCCTGATGGTGAAGTTACCGCCACAGTCTTTCTTATCCGGCAATGTTCTGCTTCTCAGCAAGGGCGACAACTATCCGTTAGAGGCGGTGCGCAGCCAACTGGTCAACACCGGCTATCATCATGTGGAACAGGTTTACGAGCATGGCGAGTTTGCCGTGCGCGGCTCTATCATAGATCTCTTTCCCATGGGGGCTCAGAGTCCATACCGCATAGAGCTGTTCGATGATGAGGTCGAATCCATCCGCGAATTTGACCCTGAGACTCAGCGCTCCAGCGGCGAGATCCAATCGATTCGCCTACTACCGGCCAAAGAGTTTCCCACCCATGACGCCGCCATCGAGGGGTTTAGGCAGCGCTACCGCCGCCAATTCGAGGTCGTGGTTAAGGAGCCCGAGTCCATCTATCAGATGGTGAGCCGCAAGGTGATGCCCGCCGGGATTGAGAGCTACCTGCCGCTGTTCTTCGATGAGACGGCCAGCCTGTTCGACTATCTACCGGGTGAGTGTCAACTGGTGCAGGTAGGCGATCTCGAAGGTGCGGCCAGGCACCACCTGCAGGAGATCCACCAGCGTTATGAGAATCGCCGGGTCGATCCCCTCAGGCCACTACTGCCGCCAAAAGACCTCTACCTGCTGACCGAGCAAGTCTTCGAAGCCTTTAAGCAGATGCCACGCTTCCTGGTCAAGGGCAATGAGGCAACGGGCACCAGCATCGCCGCACAGGTTGAGGCATTACCTGACATCACCGCCAACCACAAGCTAAAGCAACCGCTCATTAGCCTTAAAGCATTTGCCGATGGCGGCATGCCAATCCTGTTCTGCGTCGAATCAGAGGGCCGGCGCGAGGCGCTGCTGGAACTGCTGGCCAAGATAGAGATAAAACCAGCACTTGTAGACCATCTGGACAGCTTCAGCCAAAAGCCTCAACCCTTTGGCTTGATTGTCGCGCCGCTGGCTCAGGGCGCCATCTATCACCCCAAGAAAGGCCCAAGCTGGGCCCTGGTGTGTGAAACCGAGCTATTTGGTCAGCGCATCGCCCAGCAACGCAGGCGCGATAAACAGCGTCAGGTCAGCCAGGATGCCCTGATTAAAGATCTGGCGGAACTCAAGGTCGGCCAACCCATAGTCCATCTTGATCACGGCGTCGCCCTCTACCAGGGTCTGGAGACCTTAGACACCGGCGGCCTGGTGGCCGAGTATCTCAAACTGGAATACGCCGGCGGCGACAAGCTCTATGTGCCAGTCGCTTCCCTCAACCTCATCAGCCAATACAGCGTCGGCGCCGATGATTCGCCACAGCTCAATAAGCTGGGCAACGAGAGCTGGACCAAGGCCAAGCGTAAGGCCATTGAGAAGATCCGCGATGTGGCCGCCGAGCTGTTAGACGTTTACGCCCGCCGTCAGGCACGTCCCGGTGAGGCCTGCAAGCTAGATAGAGAAGAGTACGCCCAGTTTGCCGGCAGCTTCCCTTTCGAAGAAACCGTAGATCAGGAAACCGCCATCGATGCCGTGCTCACCGACATGTGCAGCCCCATCTCGATGGACAGACTAGTGTGTGGCGATGTGGGCTTTGGTAAGACGGAGGTGGCCATGCGCGCCGCCTTCGTGGCGGTCAACGACGGCAAACAGGTGGCCATTTTGGTACCCACCACCCTGCTGGCCCAGCAGCACTATGAAAACTTCAAAGACAGATTTGCCGACTGGCCAATCAAGATAGAGGTGATGTCTCGCTTTAAGACCGCCAAGGAGCAACAGGCGGTACTCAAGCAACTGGAACTCGGCCAGGTGGATATCGTCATAGGTACCCACAAGCTGCTCCAGTCCGAGGCTAAATTTGAAAACCTCGGCCTGCTCATTATCGACGAGGAACACAGATTTGGCGTACGTCAGAAGGAGAAGATCAAGGCGCTGCGCGCCAATATCGACATCCTCACCCTGACGGCGACCCCGATTCCGCGCACCCTCAACATGGCGATGTCCGGCATGCGGGATCTCTCCATCATCGCCACACCGCCGGCCAAGCGCCTGGCGGTGAAGACCTTTGTACGTGAGTATGACGACGCCACGGTACGCGAGGCGCTGCTGCGTGAGATCTTAAGGGGCGGCCAGGTCTATTTTCTGCATAACAGCGTCGAAACCATAGAGAAGCGCGCCCGTGAAATCGAGGCGCTGCTGCCCGAGGCGAGAGTGATCACCGCCCATGGCCAGATGCGCGAGCGCGAGCTGGAAAAGGTGATGTCGGACTTCTATCACCAGAAATACAATGTGTTGGTGTGTACCACCATCATAGAGACCGGCATCGATGTGCCGAGTGCCAACACCATCATCATAGAGCGGGCCGATAACTTTGGCCTGGCGCAGCTACATCAGCTGAGGGGCCGAGTAGGACGCTCCCATCACCAGGCCTATGCCTACCTGATGACGCCCCATCCTAAGCGCATGACCAAGGATGCCGTTAAACGCCTGGAGGCTATCGGCGTACTGGAAGATCTCGGCGCCGGCTTCATGTTGGCGACCCAAGATCTTGAGATCCGCGGCGCCGGGGAACTCTTGGGTGATGAACAGAGCGGCCACATCTCCAAGATAGGATTTACCCTCTACATGGAGATGCTCGAAGATGCGGTGAAATCCCTCAAGGAGGGCAAGGAGCCGTCACTTGATCAGATGCTCAGAGGACAGTGCGAGATTGACCTTCGCATCCCTGCCCTGCTGCCGGAAGACTATGTGGGCGACGTCAACATCCGCCTGTCACTCTATAAGCGTATCGCCAACTGCGCCACGGCGCAGGCACTGGACGAGTTAAAGGTCGAGCTTATCGACCGCTTCGGCCTCTTGCCACAGGCGACCAAGAACCTGATGGAAGTCTCCCTGTTCAAACATCAGGCCACGGCGCTCGGCATCGCCAAGATAGAGATGCATGCCAAGGGCGGCAGCCTGGAATTTAATAACGACCACTGTGTCGCTCCTGGCTTTATCATAGGGCTATTACAGAGTCAGCCACAAAATTATCGTATGGACGGCCCAAGTAAGTTAAAATTCTTGATGCCAACAGAGACAGACAAGGATAGGTTAGCCCTGTTATCCCTGATCATCTCTCAACTCATGCAAAATCGCCTTGGAGAACCCCGTGCTTAAAAAGAGTCTTTTATTGGTGACCACCCTCGCCTCACTATCCGGCGCCGCTTGGGCAGACAATGAGCGCTGGTTTGAGGTGGAAGTTTACCTGTTTGAGCGTCAGGGAAGTCAATTAGAAGAAACCTTGGCAAGCCCTGGCAATCGCCACACGCGTCAACCGATAGACATGATCTCGCCGCTATTTGCCACAGATATTACCGGCACCAGCCTTGGCCTTGAGGGCTGCAACGCCCAGCAGTGGCTGGAAACGCCCGAGGAATGCGACAAGCAGCTTCAACAGGCACAGGTGACTCACCCCAGCCAGATCCCGGCAACCATAGGCGCGCCGACGCCGCAATACGCCACTCTGGGCGCGGGCACAGTCTTATTGGCCGACTCTCAGTCGCAGTTTGGTGCAATGATCGACACTTTAAAACGTGAGGCAGGACACAAGAGTCTGCTACACATGACCTGGCAACAGTCTATGCTACCTCGTCATCAGGCCAAGCCTGTGCGCCTCTATGGCGGCGAAGATTATTCAGACCGCTTCAATGAGGATGGCTACGCGGTGAATGCTGCGCCCCAGCTCGATAACAGCGACATTCCCCAGTTTAATTTCGATTTGAATTTCGAGGAAAAGCAGGCGGAGCCTATCTGGGCACTCGATGGCACACTCAACATCTACCTGAATCACTACCTCTATGTGGAAACGGCGTTAACCCTGCATAGAGCAGGCAGTAAAACACAACCTCAACCTGAGGATGAAACCCTTGTAAGCCAGATACCTTATCTGCACAACATCTATATGACACAGAATAAGCGAGTGAAGAGCGACGAAATCCATTATTTCGATCACCCTAACATGGGCATGATTTTACAGATCAGAAAGATGGAACAGCCAGGTGAGCGCCCCACAGAGGTGAGCCAACCGAGCGTCATTCCGCAAAACTAGCTTAATAGCCAGAAGCAAATAGATAAAAGTTATTAGTAGAAACTAACTCTTAGAGAAGAGGTAGAGCGAGAAGAAATAGCGCTCATCTACCTCATCCTCTACCTAGGTCTATTAGTCACCGAGTGGGCAAGGCGACAAGCACTGCGGCGACTCACCTCAATAGACAGAAAAATCGAGGTAGATCTCATCTGCCTCGTCTTCCTCCACCAGCACATTGTCCACCACAGACTGGGGGGATCCCTGCTCACTCCAGGCGATAAAACGATCGACAGCTAAGCCGCCTCCCTGCAATAAAATCAGTACCCTGCCATCTTCCAGGTTCTTGGCATATCCCGTCAGCCCCAATTCATTGGCCTTCAGCTGACTGTATCGCCTGAAACATACGCCCTGAACCTTTCCCGATATTGTCAATAATACCCGCTTCATCTGCGCCTCGTTCTTCTTATCGATCTAACCCTTTGAAGATAACCTAAACTTGGTGGATGGGCAAAAAATAGACAAAAAAAACAGCTAACTAATAAAGTGGTTAGCTGCATCGGGCGACATACGCAAACTGGGAAAAGGTCGTTAAGACCATCATGTAGCAATATGTATCACTTTGTATCATAAAATGGATAAGCTATGCTAGATTTGAATAACAAAATTTGTTGACCACTTACGCTCAGCAATGGACTAAATTCAGGATATTCAACCATTTTTTATCATTTAATCACCATAAGCCCCTGAAAAATACTTGTCTCTGTGACTCGAAAAATACCGGCATTTTCCCTCTTAAACCGACAAGGCTTAGGGAAGGCGACTTAACCCAAAGCCACTTATCCCAAAATCTCTATGCCGATTAAGCCAGCATCAACAGATAACCGGCTTGGCGCATAATCACTCAGCCTGATCTGATCCAATACTTTTGGACATCTCGCTAAGTGAGTAAACTCGCTTATTGAGGTGAAATATGTCAACAAAGAAACCCCGCAAGATCCACACGCAAGAATTTAAAACAGAAGCGCTGAAGCTTGCTCTGAAAATTGGTGTAGCCGCAGCAGCGCGTGAGCTTAATCTTTACGAGTCACAACTCTACAGTTGGCGCTCTAGTGCTGAGAAGAAATCAAACACCACGTCAAGAGAAGCGGAACTTGCTGCCGAGGTCGCAAGACTTAAACGCCAACTCGCTGAACAAGCCGAAGATTTAGCCATTTTAAAAAAGGCGGCCACCTACTTCGCGAAGAACCAAAAGTAGCCAGRTTTGAGTTCATCCTTGAGCATCAGCACCGTTTTTCTCTCAAGCGGATGGTTGATGTGCTCAAGGTATCGCGTAGTGGGTATTACACCTGGCGCCAGAATGGCATGACACTGAGTCCAAGAGCGATTAAGCGTGCGGCTCGTGAYGTGCTGATTAAAGCGTCCTTTGACGATTCCAAGAAGCGCAATGGCGCAAGACGAATTCAGCAAGATTTAGCGGATAATAACTATAAGGCGGACATCAAAACCATTATGGACAGCATGTCACGACAGCGTTTAGTGCCAAAGGCGGCGAAGAAATTTAAGGTCACTACTGACAGTAACCATAAGCATCCAGTCGCGCCTAATTTGCTAGAGCAGAACTTTACTGCAAATGCGCCGAACCTGAAGTGGGCTGGCGACATCACCTATTTGTACACCAACGAAGGATGGCTCTATCTGGCTGTAATTATTGACCTTTACTCTCGCACCGTGGTGGGTTGGTCGATGGCAAGTAGGATGACATCGGAGCTTGTTTGTGACGCTTTGAGGATGGCGTTATTCCGCCGAGGT
>NZ_JAKEVJ010000073.1:0-19043 GCF_022398425.1 Shewanella sp. Isolate7
ACCTTATATACACTTAAGGTGCAGACACTAATAAGGAGTCAGAATATGGAGTCGATGAAAGTCGTTGATTATATGGATCGCCAACCTGTGTTATTGCAGGCGGATATGACACTGGCTGCCGCGGTCGAAAAGCTGCTCTCACAAAAAAAATTAGGCGCAGCCGTGGTCGATGCACAGGGTCATTTGGTGGGTTTTTTGTCGCAACAAGATTGTTTAGCCGTGATGTTAAAGAGTACCTATCACTGCGATCTCACCGCCAATGTGAGTGACTGCATGCGCACCGACGTGCTGACCGTCTCTAAGGACGAGCCCATCATCAGCCTGGCCGAGCAGATGCTGCTGCCAAAGCCCAAGATCTATCCGGTGATCGACCAGGGCAGGGTGGTCGGCATCATAGATAGAAATGCTGTGCTCCGGGCGATCAACACCTCGATGCAGGAGTGTTATCTCAAGCCTGCCTAAGTTAATGCTTATGTTAACCTTTTTATCTGTCGCCCTCATGCGGTAGGTCAGATAATCGGATGAACAATTTCGCCCCTCTGGGGCGATTTTTCATATCAAAATGGCGCGTTCCTTGGTAGGATCCCGGCTTTGTGTTTTGCTATATGGGTCTTTCCTTTGAATTCGCCACGTCACCCGCTGTCTCATGCCTTCCTCAACCAGTGTTTCCAGGCCGATGCCTCTCGCATCAAGCGCCGTCTTCATCGACTGAAAAAACAAGCCGACGGCGAGCAAAAATCAGCTGTGCTGGCCGAGCTGGAGGAGCAGGCCATTGCCGCCGTGGCCAAGGTCGAGGCGCGTCGGCAGAATCGTCCCGAGATAGGCTATCCCGATGCGCTACCGGTATCGCAGAAACGCGATGAAATCGCCGAGGCGATAGCGGGCAATCAGGTGGTGATCGTGGCGGGCGAGACGGGATCGGGTAAGACGACTCAGCTGCCTAAGATCTGTCTCGAACTGGGCTTGGGGACGCGCGGGCTTATCGGCCATACCCAGCCAAGACGTCTGGCTGCCCGCAGTGTGGCGACCCGTGTGGCCGAAGAATTAAACAGCCCCTTGGGCGAGGTGGTGGGCTTTAAGGTGCGCTTCGCCGATGCCATCAAGCCAACCTCTTACATCAAGCTGATGACGGACGGTATCTTGCTGGCGGAGCTGAGCTCAGACAAATACCTGGATCAATACGACACCATCATTATCGATGAGGCCCACGAGCGCAGCCTGAATATCGACTTTATCCTGGGTTACCTCAAGAGCGTGCTCAAGCGCCGCCCGGATCTCAAGGTGATCATCACCTCGGCTACCATAGACGTGGAGAGATTCTCCAAGCATTTCAACAATGCGCCTGTGATCGAGGTGTCGGGCCGAACCTATCCGGTGGAGACCCGCTATCGGCCTCTGGTTCGTGAGCAGGATGAGGATCTGGATCTCACCGATGGCATCTTCGCCGCGGTAGAGGAGCTGATGGCCGAAGGGCCGGGGGATATTCTGATCTTCCTCAATGGTGAGCGAGAGATTCGTGACCTGGCGGATCAGCTCAACAGGCAGCAGTACCGTGATACCGAGATCTTGCCCCTCTATGCCCGTCTTTCCTATGGTGAGCAGTCCAAGGTGTTCAAGAGCCACCGTGGCCGGCGTATCGTGTTGGCCACCAACGTAGCCGAAACCTCATTAACCGTGCCTGGCATCAAGTATGTGATCGATCCGGGTACGGCGCGCATCAGTCGTTACAGCTATCGCACTAAGGTGCAGCGCCTGCCGATTGAGCCTATCTCTCAGGCCAGTGCCAACCAGCGTCAGGGCCGTTGTGGCCGTGTGGCGCCGGGGATCTGTATTCGCCTCTACGGTGAGACCGACTTTAACAATCGCCCCGAGTTTACCGATCCCGAGATCCTCAGGACCAACCTGGCGTCTGTCATATTACAGATGCTCTCTATTGGCCTTGGCGATATCGAAGGCTTCCCCTTTATTCAGCCGCCCGATGCCAGATACATTCGTGACGGCTTCCTGCTGCTGGAAGAGCTGCAGTCGGTGCGCAAACACAAGGGGCAGCTGCAACTCACCCCTCTGGGGCGTCAGCTGGCGAGTATCCCGGTGGATCCACGCCTGGCGCGCATGGTGGTGCAGGCCAAGGAGTATGGCTGTCTGCATGAAACCTTGGTGATCACCGCAGGTCTATCGATTCAAGACCCCCGCGAGCGTCCTATGGACAAGAAACAGGCCGCCGATGAGGCTCACCGACGCTTCAGCGATAAGGACTCTGACTTTATCGCCTGGGTGAAGCTGTGGGATCACGTCAAGGAGCAACAAAAGGCGCTGTCTGCCAGCCAGTTCCGCAAGCTGTGTAAACAGGAGTTTTTGGCCTACTTGCGGGTACGTGAATGGCAAGATCTCTATACCCAGTTACGTCAGGCGGTGCATGATCTCAAGTGGAAGCTCAACAGCGAGCCTGCCGACTATGAGCTGCTGCACAAATCTTTGTTGACCGGTCTGCTGAGTCATATCGGCTTCAAGGATAAGGACAACGAATATCTGGGGGCGCGCAACCGTAAGTTCTTCGTCTTCCCTGGCTCGCCGCTGGCGAAGAAGGGGCCTAAGTGGATCATGGCCGCCGAGATGACCGAGACCTCGCGTCTGTTTGCGCGCTGCTGCGCCAAGATCCAGCCGGAATGGGTCGAGCCTCTGGCCGGTCATCTGGTGAAGAAGAGCTATGTGGAGCCCCATTTCGAGGCCAAGCAGGGCAGTGTGGTGGCGCTGGAGAATCAGCAGCTCTACGGCCTGACCATAGTCAATCGTCGCCGGGTGCAATATGGCCCCATCGAGCCTGTCGAGGCCCGGGAGATCTTTATTCGCAGCGCGCTAGCCGAAGGGGAGCTGCGCACCAAGGAAGCCTTCTTCGTCAACAACCGCGCGCTTATCGATGATATCGAGGCGCTGGAGCACAAGTCTCGCCGCCGCGATATCCTAGTGGACGAGCAGGCGCTGGTGGACTTCTATGATGCCCGTATTCCACAGGGGGTCTACAACGCGCCAAAGCTATTGACCTGGTGGAAGCAGGAGAAGAAACGTCAGCCTCATCTGCTGGATTTCGAGCGTGACGCGCTGATGAAGCGCAGCGACGATCATGTCTCGGCGCTGGACTTCCCCGACACTTGGCATCAGGGCAACTTTAATCTGCCGCTGAGCTATCACTTCGAACCGGCCGACGTGGATGATGGCGTCTCTGTGCATCTGCCGATTGCGCTGCTGAATCAAATCGAGGCCCAAGGTTTCGACTGGCTGGTGCCTGGCCTGCGTGAGGAGAAGATCACCGCGCTGATCAAGTCTCTGCCTAAGACGCTGAGGCGCAACTTTGTGCCTGCGCCCGATTATGCCAGGGCCTGCCTGCAGGCAATGACCAATAGTGACATGAGCCTGCTCGAGGCAATGTGTAAGCAACTGCTGCGCATGAGCGGCGTGCGTATCTCAGCCGATGATTTCGATCTCACTCAGCTCGCGCCCCACCTGCTGATCAACTTCAAGGTAGAAGATGATAAGGGCAAGTTGCTGGCCCAGGGCCGCGACCTTGAGCAGTTGAAGGCGCAGCTGCAGGGCAAGGTGACCCAGGCGATACGCAACGTGGCCGAGAGCGGCATAGAGCAGAACGAGCTGACTCAGTGGAGCTTTGGCGATCTGCCCAAGCAGTATGAGAAGAAGCGTGGTAATTTCCAGGTGAAGGCGTTTCCTGCGCTGGTGGACAACAAGACGAGCGTGGCGATCAAGCTGTTTGATGACGAGCATGAGGCCGGTCGTTGCCACAAGGCGGGGTTACAGCGCCTGTTGCTGCTTAACATGCCATCGCCGGTGAAACATCTGCAAAACACCTTGCCCAACAAGGCAAAGCTGGCCATGTATTTCAATCCCTTTGGCCAGGTGCAGTATCTGATCGACGATATCCTATCGGCGGCGGTGCAGCAGCTGCTCGACGAGAAGGGGTTGGATGTACGCAGCGCCGAGCAGTTCGAGCAGGCTAAAGATGTCGTGCGTCAGGATCTTAACCCTACGGCGGCCAAGATAGCCTTGCAGGTGGAGGAGATCCTGACCCTGTATCAGAAGGTGAAGAAGCGCCTCAAGGGCAAGATTAGCCTGGATATCGCCTTCGCCATGAGTGATATTCAGACCCAACTGGATAACCTGGTATTCAAGGGATTTGTCGAGCAGTGCGGCTGGCAGCGTCTGGCAGATTTAATCCGTTATATCAAGGCGATAGATAATCGTTTAGACAAACTGCCTGTGGATCCAAATCGTGACCGGCTGCACCTGCACAGCATTAACAATGTACAGCAGACCTTAGCGGCGCAACTGGCCAAGGTGCCTAAGAGTGCTGCCGTGCCCGAGGCGCTGCAGGAGGCGCGCTGGATGATAGAGGAGTACCGTGTCTCCTGTTTCGCCCAGGTGTTAGGCACCGCCTATCCGATTTCGGAGAAACGCATCCTCAATCGCATAGCCGAAGCCTAATCATTGTCATAAAGACTAAAGAAGCACCCGCAACGGGTGCTTTTTTATGCCCGCGAAAACCACGCCTACCCCCATCGATATATTTTTACGATTTAGATCACACTTTGACTTACCTATTCGCCGTTTTATGACTATGTTTTAGTTGTTTATGAATAGCTAATTTATTCATTTTGTTGCTTTCTCAATCGAAATTGCTGTGTAGGAGAGGTGATCTGGGTTTTATCTGCCGCAAAAGGATGATCCAGATCAAACCTGCGTAGAATTTACCGATTTAGGGGTATACAGAATGTTAAGAAGTTATTGATACCATAAAAAACAAGAAGAAAAGTATGGTCTTTAATGTTTGATTGACACAATCCAACCAGAAGTAGACCAACTTTATCTGCTATGAAAATCGGCATGACCCGTTGGAGGATGCATGAGTTCCACATCTAATGAAGAGAAAAGTTTAGAGCTAAAAATATTTGTGTTTCTAACCGTTTTTCTTGCTCCGCTGCTGTCAGTGTTACTCGTTTCTGGTTTGGGCTTTGCTATCTGGTTTAGCCAGATACTTACTGGCCCACCAGGTGCAGGTTAACCCACTGTATTCGAACAATTATTAAGAGTGAAAATGTCAATGAGCAATGAACTTCACGTCACCAGTTTAGTGGTTCAGGTTAAGCCTGAATTTATGTCCAGTGTCAGACAGACAATCATGAAGATGGAAAACGCAGAGTTGTCTGTTAACGATGAGGTCAAGTTGGTGGTTGTGCTGGAAGGCATGACCCAGAAGGGCCTGATGGCTGATATTGAGGCGATCAACAAGATTGAGGGCGTGCTGTCCGCAGCCATGGTGTATCACCAAAGTGAAGTGCTTGAAGAGGTTGAAAAATGAAGATGAATCGACGCGAATTTATGAAGGCAAATGCGGCCATGGCCGCTGCCTCGGTGGCTGGTTTGGCCTTGCCCGCAACGGCAAGCAACCTAATTACCAGTTCAGAGCAGACTAAACTTGAGTGGAACAAGGCACCTTGTCGTTTCTGCGGTACAGGTTGTTCGGTGATCGTTGCCACCCGCGATGGCAAGGTGGTGGCCACCCATGGTGACGCCGAGAGTGAGGTGAACCGTGGTCTTAACTGTATCAAGGGTTACTTCCTGTCTAAGATCATGTACGGCAAAGACAGACTGCAGACTCCTATGCTGCGTATGACCAATGGTAAATACGACAAGCACGGCGAATTTACACCGGTAAGCTGGGATACTGCCTTCGACACCATGGCAGAGAAGTGGAAAGCCACCATCAAGAAGAAGGGCCCAACCGCTATCGGTATGTTCGGCTCAGGCCAGTGGACTGTTTGGGAAGGTTATGCCGCCTCTAAGCTGATGAAGGCGGGTTTTGGCTCAAACAACATCGACCCTAACGCCCGTCACTGTATGGCGTCTGCGGTAGGTGGTTTCATGCGTACCTTCGGTATTGATGAGCCTATGGGTTGTTACGATGACATGGAAAACGCCGATGCCTTCGTGCTTTGGGGTTCTAACATGGCCGAGATGCATCCTATCCTCTGGAGCCGTGTCACCGACCGACGTCTGAGCGCGCCTCATGTTAAGGTGTCAGTGCTGTCTACCTTCACCCACAGAAGCTTTGATCTTGCCGATCTGGGTATCGTCTTCACGCCGCAGACGGATCTGGCCATCCTAAACTTCATTGCCAACTACATCATTCAGAACGATGCGGTAAATTGGGATTTCGTTAATAAGCACGTCAACTTCCGCAAGGGTGAGACCGACATAGGTTATGGCCTGCGCCCAAGTCATCCGCTGCAGCAGAAAGCCAAGAACGTTAAGACTGCCGGTAAGTCTACCCCAATCGAGTTTGACGCCTTCAAGGCCTTCGTTGCCGATTACGACGTCGCCTCTGTCAGCAAGCTTTCTGGCGTGCCAGAAGACAAGCTGATCGAACTGGCGAAACTCTATGCCGATCCAAATACCAAGGTGACATCATTCTGGACCATGGGCTTTAACCAACATACCCGTGGCGTGTGGTGTAACAACCTGATGTATAACATTCACCTGCTAACAGGTAAGATTTCGACTCCGGGTAACAGCCCATTCTCGCTCACTGGTCAGCCTTCGGCTTGTGGTACAGCCCGTGAAGTGGGTACCTTCTCGCATCGCTTACCGGCAGACCTGGTAGTGAACAACCCAGAACACAGAAAGATTGCCGAGAAGATCTGGAAGATCCCAGATGGCATCATTCCACCTAAGCCTGGTTATCACGCGGTTGAGCAGAACCGTCGCCTCAAAGATGGTGACATCAATGCCTACTGGGTGCAGGTGAACAACAACATGCAGGCCGGCCCGAACATTAATGAAGAGGGTCTACCTGGCTACCGTAACCCTGAAAACTTCATTGTGGTATCAGATGCTTACCCAACTGTAACCACTCAGGCTGCCGACCTTATTCTGCCAACCGCCATGTGGGTTGAGAAAGAGGGTGCCTATGGTAACGCCGAGCGTCGTACCCAGTTCTGGCACCAGATGGTGAAGGCACCTGGCGAGTCTCGCTCGGATCTGTGGCAGTTGATGGAGTTCTCTAAGCGCTTCACCACAGATGAAGTTTGGCCAAAAGAAGTACTGGCGGCGAACCCTCAGTACAAGGGCAAGACACTGTTCCAGGTACTTTACCAGAACGGTAACGTGGATAAGTTCCCGCTCGAGCAGGCCGATCCTAAGTACATGAACGATGAAGCCAAGCACTTTGGTTACTATGTACAAAAAGGTCTGTTTGAAGAGTATGCCGCCTTCGGTCGCGGGCATGGTCACGATTTGGCAGACTTCGATACCTACCATGAGGTGCACGGCCTGCGCTGGCCTGTGGTTAACGGTAAAGAGACCAAGTGGCGCTTCCGCGAAGGCAGCGATCCTTATGTGAAACCAGGTACTGGCTTCCAGTTCTACGGTAAGCCTGATGGCAAGGCGGTTATCTACGCACTGCCATACGAGCCTGCCGCCGAGTCGCCAGATGAAGAGTTCAACCTCTGGCTCTCTACCGGTCGTGTACTAGAGCACTGGCACTCAGGTTCTATGACACAGCGTGTACCTGAGCTGTACCGCGCCTTCCCGGATGCCGTCTGCTTCATGCATCCAGATGACGCCAAGAAACGCGGCCTGCGTCGTGGCGACGAGGTGAAGGTGGTTTCTCGCCGCGGTGAGATCAAGACACGTGTCGAGACCCGTGGCCGTAACAAGCCGCCTGTCGGTCTGGTCTTTGTGCCTTGGTTCGATGCCAGCCAGCTGATTAACAAGGTGACGTTAGATGCGACGGATCCTTTGTCTAAACAGACTGACTTTAAGAAGTGCGCAGTTAAAGTAGTTAAGGCATAAGGAGAATCACCATGAAATCATTGAAACTTGTAACCTTGGCGACTCTGGTGACTCTCTCTGTCGGCGCGACCTTTAGCAGCGTGGCTGCCAGCGTGCCTGAAGATAAGGTTGCCACCCTCAGGCAGGCGCCATTGAACACTAACCCGACACCACCTGTGATGCAGAAGGTGCGTAACACAGACGTTAAGCAGGTGCGTAACTATCCGATGCAGCCGCCTGTTATCCCTCACAAGATCGACGGCTACCAGATAGACCTTAAGGTGAATAAGTGTATGTCTTGCCACGCTCGCAAGCGTGTCGGGGATTCACAGGCACCTATGGTGAGTGTCACTCACTACATGGACAGGGAAAACAACTTCTTAGCGGATCTGTCTCCACGTCGCTATTTCTGTACTCAGTGCCATGTGCCACAGCTGGATGCGAAAACCATGGTCGATAATGAATTTATCGATATCGACCACCTGATTAAAGCTGAAGCTGTTAAGCACTAGGAGCGGCCCTATGTTAGATAAGTTGAAAAAGATCTGGCAGGTATTAAGAAAACCCAGCGTGCACTTTAGCTTAGGTTTTCTCACCTTGGGTGGCTTCGTCGCTGGGGTGATCTTCTGGGGGGGATTTAACACCGCCCTGGAAGCCACTAACCAGGAAGCCTTCTGTATCGGCTGTCACGAGATGGAAAATAACGTGTATCAGGAACTTAAGTCGACGATACACTTTACCAACCGTAGTGGTGTGCGAGCGACCTGTCCGGATTGTCACGTACCCCATAACTGGACAGATAAGATCGCCCGTAAGATGCAGGCCTCTAAAGAAGTTTGGGGCAAGATATTCGGCACCATCAATACTCGTGACAAGTTTGAGGCCAAGCGCCGCGAATTGGCAGAGCATGAATGGGAACGACTGAAGGCCAACGATTCGCTGGAATGTCGTAACTGCCACAATTTCGACTACATGGACTTTACTCGTCAATCGACACGTGCGGCCAATATGCACTCCACGTCATTGGCCAGTGGCGAGAAGACCTGTATCGATTGTCATAAGGGTATTGCTCACCACTTACCTGATATGAAAGGGGTCGAAGGCTTCTAATCTAGGGCTTAAGACACCATCTCCAAGTAAAAACGCCAGCATTCATCTCGCTGGCGTTTTTTTTTGTTTGTATATGGGGTCATGCTTGCACTGCGTCGATGATCAGCTCTCTGAGCCAACGATGGCTGGGGTCGAGATCGAAATGTTTGTGCCACAGCAGCACATAGGTGCCAGGCACCATCTCGGTGGGGATCGGCAGGGTGACCAGCTTAAACTGGCCCATCATCTCTTTGGCGTACTTAGCCGGTGAACAGAGGGTAAGGTCGCTCTGCTCACACAGCTGCATGGCGCTGTTGAAGTCGGTGAGGTTAACGGCGATGTCCCGCTTGAGGTGCTTTATTTTTAGCACGTCGTCTAATAGCCAGTGGGAGATCCCGCCGAAGGTCACCTGCAGGTGGCGATACTTGAGGAAGGTACTCAGGTTCCATTCTTCGTTGAGTAGCGGATGACCTTCGCGCACCATGGCGAGCGAGTGATCCCTGGTCAGCTCGACGAAACGTAGGGCGTCGGGGAGGTTGTTGACGTGCTGCAGCGAGCGCTCGTCCCATTCGCGGCAGGCGATCCCAAGGTCGGTGTCGCATCTTAGCAGGCGCTCCATGCTATCGCTGTGCCAGGTGTGGCTGTCCAGGGTGATCTTAGGTGCCTGCTTGAGCACCTTAGGCATGAAACGCGGGTAGGTCAGCGAGTAGGCGGTCTCTACTAACTCGAGGCGAAATCGCCTGTGGCTCTTGGAGGGATCGAAGTCGCTTGGCCGGGTGAGAGAGGAGACCCGACTCAAGATCTTACGGATCTCTGGTCCCAGCTGTTTGGCCTTGGGCGTCGGGCGCAGGCCATGTGCGGTGCGCTCGAACAGTTGGTCGTCGAAGGACTCTCTGAGCTTGTTTAGCTGCTTGCTGACCGCCGACTGGCTGAGATGCAGGCGCTCTGCGGCGGCGGTGACGCTCTGCTCCTCGAGCAACACTTCGAGTAGGGGAAGCAGGTTAAAGTCGAATGTTTTCAATGGGAATTCCGTTAGGGGATGGCTTTAACTGCTGCCATGATAGCCAGCCGATAGGTTTTTAGGTAGTCCATTCTCAAAGTTTGCCGATTTATCTGTTTATCTACCTATCTACCTATTTACCTATTTACCTATTTACCTATTTACCTATTTACCTAGGACCATGGAGTTGGTTATGCTCGGCGACGCGCGTTGTGCTTGCTTGGGTTATTCATCCTTGCTGCCCGCGGCGATTTAAGTTGGACGCTGACAGGATTGTCGGTCTGGTAATGTTAATGGACGCATTATTGATACCAATTCTAGTCGCTAACCGATCATCCTAGCCTGTTATTAAAGGTTTTTTCTCCGCTATGTTTGATCACTTAGTGACTGTAATGGGTATTAGCCAGTGCGTGGCGTGACTGTGTACGCGCCGAGTCAATGGAATTAGTTATGATGAAAAAGATACTGCTTGTAGGTTTGACCTCTCTCTCCCTGTGTTCGCCGCTGGCCTTTGCCAGAGACGATGTCGGCAACTATAACATCGCTTCTGTGCTGAATTCAGATATGGCCAAGTCAAAGCTGGGCAGCGATGTCAGCTTCTACTTTGGTGAGCAGGCCTATGGCGAGCCACTACAGAAACTGGGTGAGCTGAAGACCAATAAGAAGACCAATGCGTTTAATAAATCCGACCAGGAAGCCTGTGAATGGGTGTTTCTGTCGGCGATGATCGCACTTAAAAACAGTGCCGTGAAGCAAGGCGGCAACGCTGTGGTGAATATCAAGTCGAACTATAAGAACAACCTGACCTCGAGCGAAGAGACCTTCCAGTGTGGCGCCGGTGCGCTGATGGCCGGGGTTGCGCTCACAGGTGAGGTGGTTAAGCTGCCCGAGAGCGCTAACTAGGCCAATAGCGCCAATATTGGGGCAGACAATAAAAACGCCAGCAATTGCTGGCGTTTTTTGTGCCTATTCTTAAAGGCGAGTATCTTAGTTGTCTAGGCGCTAGGTTTTTATAGCTAGGTTGTTAGTCGCTAGGTGGTTTAGCCGCGAGCACTCAGGCGCGCATCGCCTTCTCGCCGCGACATAGGCCGACGACGCCGGAGCGTGACACCTCGATCACCTTAGTGACCTCGCCGATGGCGGCGATGAAGGCGTCGAGCTTATCCGAGGTACCGGCCATCTGAATGGTGTAGAGCTCAGAGGTGACATCCACTATCTGACCGCGGAAGATATCGGCGGTGCGTTTCACCTCTTCGCGACCCGCGCCCTTGGCTTTCACCTTGACCAACGCCAGCTCACGCTCGATATGGCTCGACTCGGTAATGTTAGATACCTTGAGAATGTCGATGAGCTTATGCAGCTGCTTCTCAATCTGCTCTAGCACCGCCTCATCGGCCACCAAGGTGATGTTAAGTCTGGACAGGGTGACATCGTCCGTGGGCGCCACGGTCAGACTCTCGATGTTATAACCGCGCTGAGAGAAAAGACCTACCACACGGGATAGGGCGCCGGGCTGGTTTTCGAGTAATACAGAAATAATTCGACGCATTAGCTTTTCTCCGTCTTGCTTAGCCACATTTCATTCATCCCGCCACCGCGGATCTGCATTGGGTAGACATGCTCTGTCTCATCGACGCTGATGTCGACAAAGACCAGCTTGTCTTTCATGGCAAGGGCCTTCTCTAGTCCGGCTTCCAGCTCTGCTGGGTCGCTGATGGTCATGCCCACGTGGCCGTAGGCCTCGGCGATCTTGGCGAAGTTAGGTACTGAGTCCATGTAGGAGTGGGAGTGACGACCCGAGTAGATCATATCCTGCCACTGCTTCACCATACCGAGGAAACGGTTGTTTAAGTTGATGATTTTGACTGGCGTATCGTATTGCAGGGCGGTGGATAGCTCCTGAATATTCATCTGGATCGAGCCATCGCCCGTGACACAGATAACCGTCTCGTCCGGCTTGGCCATCTTTACCCCCATGGCGGCCGGTAGGCCAAAGCCCATGGTGCCCAGGCCGCCTGAGTTGATCCAGCGTCTTGGCTTGTTGAAGGGGTAGTAGAGGGCGGCAAACATCTGGTGCTGGCCCACGTCAGAGGCCACATAAGCATCGCCCTGGGTTAGCTTATGCAGTGTCTCGATCACCTGCTGTGGCTTGATCCGCTCGCTACTCTTGTCATAGGCCAGGCTGTTGCGGCTGCGCCATTGGTTGATCTCGCTCCACCAGTAGTCGATGGCCCCTTCATCGTTTTTCATCGATGGCTCATCGTCCAGCAGGGCCAGCATGTCATTGAGCACGCTGTCGGCCGAGCCGACGATGGGGATATCCACCCTGACCGTCTTCGAGATGGAAGAGGGGTCGATGTCGATATGCAGTATGGTGGCGTTGGGGCAATATTTTTCCACATTGTTGGTGGTGCGATCGTCGAACCTCACGCCTATGCCGAAGATAAGGTCGGCGTTGTGCATCGCCATGTTGGCCTCATAACAGCCATGCATGCCGAGCATGCCGACGCTGTTGGCGTGGGTGCCGGGAAAGGTGCCCAGTCCCATGAGGGTGCTGACCACCGGCAGGCCGAGTCTATCCGATAACTTAAGTATTTGTTGGTCTGCGCCCGAGATCACCGCGCCGCCGCCCACATAGAGTACGGGCTTCTTGGCCTTTAGCAGGGCCTGCAGGCCGCGGCGGATCTGTCCCTTATGGCCCGAGGTGGTCGGGTTGTAAGAGCGCATGTTGATCGCCTCTGGATACTGGTATTCGTGCAATATTTGCGGGTTAAGACAATCCTTGGGAATGTCTACCACCACAGGGCCGGGACGACCCGTGGAGGCGATATAAAACGCCTTCTTGATGATGGCCGGAATATCCTTGGCGTCTGTCACCAGGAAGCTGTGTTTCACCACGGGGCGGGAGATGCCTATCATGTCACATTCCTGGAAGGCATCATTACCAATTAAGTTGCTGGGTACCTGACCCGAGAGAACAACTAAAGGGATGGAGTCCATGTAGGCGGTGGCGATGCCCGTGATGGCATTGGTCGCGCCTGGGCCGGAGGTGACCAGTACCACGCCCACTTTACCGGTGGCGCGGGCATAGCCGTCGGCCATGTGTACGGCCGCCTGTTCGTGGCGCACGAGAATATGTTCTATGCCGGATTTTTGGTGCAGGGCATCGTAAATATCGAGCACCGAGCCACCTGGGTAGCCGAAAATGTGTTTAACGCCTTCATCGATTAATGATCGGACGATCATGCTGGCGCCGGAAAGTTTTTCCATTGGTGATCCCTCTTAAGTTACCGCGACGGTATGCAGTATCTTGATACAGCGACGGTAATCGCTCTAAACATAGAGTCTGGAGGGTAATCCAGACTCGCGCTTCACCCTAAAGCGGTCGGCCTTGGGTGACTGTTGCCAATGAACAGAATTTCATCATATTCAATAGATGAATGAATTCAAGCCTTTTATGAGCAATCTTTGCCAAGTTGAGTAAAACTCAACATCGACACGCTCTCGAAGCAGTATAGCGTGACGGTTTGATGGGCTTTGGACGGCGTTTATAGCGTCAAGAAGGGTGAATTAGACTTTAGTCTCAGAGGGCGAGTTTCAGAGGTCTAGGCTCAGAGGTTTAGGCTCAGAGGGGGAGTTTCAGAGTTTTAGTTTATGTGATCGCCGCCTTGAAGAGGGCGGCGATTACACAGAGTTCTTTGGTTATAACGATTTTTGCTGGGAATGCGCCAGAAACTGGCAAAGACCGACCAATAGCACGGCACCTAGCATCAGCGCCGAGAAGGGCACTGCGGTGCCTGTGTAGAAGAGCGCCAGCAGCGGCCCGGCCAGGGCGCCAAAGCCAAATCTCAATGTGCCGATCACCGCGGTTGCGGTGCCGGTTTCCTGCTGAAACTTCATCAGCACTATGGCGTCGGCATTGACCGACATCACCCCAAGGAAACCCATGAAGGGGATAAGCGCAGCGACGGTAAAATGATAGCTGAGGCCGAGCAGGTTAACGCTCAGCAGGCACAGACCTGCGACGGTCGCCAGCAGAGTCGATACCTTGAGCATACGCCGCGAGCCATATTTGACCACTATGCGACTGTTGATCACATTGGCCAGCATCAGGGCACCGACATTGGTGCTGAAGAGGATGGCAAACAGGCTCTTATCCAGCCCAAACACCTCCATATAGACAAACGGCGAGGCGGTGAGGTAGCAGAAAAACGCAAACGAGGTCATCACGCCGCTGGCGATATGCAGCTTGACGCCGGGTTTGGTAAATACCACCGCATAGGCGCCGAAGAAGGAGCGCTGGCTACGTGCGTCCGAATGAGTATCGCTGGGCATTCGCAGCTTGGTCAGTACTAGAACCAGCAGCAAGCTGGCATAGAAGGCCAAAATGAAGAAGATCAGGTGCCAATCACCCAGCTCGAGGATCAGACTGCCCATGGTGGGCGCAATAAGCGGTGCCAGCATCATGATCAGGCTGACATAGGACATCCCCTTGGCGGTATTCTTGCCATAGACCTCTTTGATGTAACCGGGTACCACTACCGTGGCGGCGGCGCCGATAAACGCCTGAATGAATCTCAGTCCCAGGAACACCTCCACGCTGGTGACGAAGGCCAGTGCCAGACTGATCAAGCCAAAGCCGGTTAAGCCGAGCAGCACTAAGGGGCGGCGGCCGATGCGGTCGGCAATGGGGCCGAAGGTAAGCATACCCATGGCATAGCCGGCCAGATAGAGACTCAAAGATTGCTGCACTGTGGTGACACTGGAATGAAAGCTGCTGGCCAGGGTCGACATGGCCGGCAGGTACATGTCGATCGCCAGCGGCGTGATGGCCACTATGGCCGATAACATGGGGATCAACAGGGCGAGATTAGGGATACCCTGGGGTTGGATAGGCTCAGATGACGGGATCGACGCTTTGTTCACTCATACCTCTTGTGACCGATTTAAGATAATTTGTGGGGGTGATAACAGGTGATGGGGATGTTATCTGGGAGAAGATCGATTGTACGGGATCTCACGGGACAAAGGCCAATGCTTTATTGTGCTTTGGCCTCTGGCTGAGGAGGCGATTTGTAACAAAACCTTGCTGTAGGCATTGGCGGTGTTGATCGCCTGATTGGCTAAAAGCTCAGCTTATAGTTCGGCTTAGATGTTGGCCTAGATGTTGGCCTACATGTCGGCTCAGATGTCGGCCTGAAAGGGCAAATCCATCCGACGCTGACTGACCTGCTCGTTAGCGACAGCGCTGACCATGTGATTGCGCTCGACCTTGACCCAGTGATCGCTCTCATCTGTGGGGGGCTCAGAGCAGATGATGATACAGGCATCGTCATTATCATGGGGCACAAAGTCGATACCCTCTTGGCAAAGGCGGATCTCTCCTTGGCCAAAGAAGAGCGAGGCGGGTTTGACCCCTTCAAGGGTAGCGAAGCGGGTCACGACCGTGTGCCTGCCGTCGGTGACCGCAAAGTTGATGAAGGCGTTGGTATCTGCGCCGGCAGCCTTACGTAGGGTCATGATAGTGGCTATGGTCGCCTCCATCGCCTGTTCCAGCTGACTCAGACTGGCCTGTTCGGCAAATCCTAGCTTATCCATGAAGAGGGCGAAGGCATATTCCGAATCTGTGTTGCCCTTGATAAGGCTAAAGGCGCGATCCGAGAGCTGATTGAGCAGTTGGCGACGAAACTTATCGAACTGATCCAGGCGGCCGTTGTGCATCCACAGGTAATGCATGCAAGAGAAGGGGTGGCAGTTCGCCTGGCTAACCGGCATCCCTTTGGAGGCATCGCGCACGTGGGCAAAGTAGTGTTGCGTCTCGACTTTCTCGGCAATCATCTTGAGGTTGCGATTACTCCAGGCGGGGTCCACATTCACAAACGTCGCCGGGATGGGGTCATTCTGGGTGGGGTACCAGCCCAGGCCAAAGCCATCGGCGTTGGTGGGCACCTTACGTTTCTGAGCATACTTGCTCTGCATCACCAGAGAGTTGGAGGCCTGAAAGATCAGGGGAGACATCAAGGCCTTCGGGCCGCTATAGGTTAAAAATCTGCACATGGACTCGTTATCCAAAATCATACCGAGTCAAAATTTAGCGCGAATCATGCAAGTGACAAAGATAAATTTACGCCAGATCCAAAATTTCTATCTGCCAGTCGTTAAACTGTCACCTTGACGTCATGAATTCGTCTTACCCCCGCCTTAGCTTAGCGCCATTTATAGCCTGTTTGTCTACCCTTGGGAGGAGCTTACTTGGACGTACCTAGGGCAAGATTAGCGAATGAAAAACAACATGAATAAAGCGGCAATACTACTGGTAGGGCGACAATGGGGACGACAATGGCGCTGACAGCCGAGCGGTAAGCCGCTGCAGATCATAGGCAATGAGGTGAGCGGCAGCAAAAGCATGTATCAGCTGTCATTGCAGTGATAGTGCACAGTGACGTCAGCAGCTTATGTAATCGACTTTATCGATGAGTAGAGGCGCCGAAGGGCGCCTTTTTTGTCGGTTATTGCTGGAGCAGGAAGAAGCTCTCACCACTGTCTAGCCAGGTGGGATATTTTTTCATGACTGCGTTAAAGGCTGTGCTTTGCAGATGAGCGTTTAACCAGGCGCGCACCTTAGGGTAGGGAGCCTGTTGCCACCAGTGATTATCGACATGGGCAAACTGGCGCACGAAGGGGAAGATGGCATAATCAGCTATGCTAGCATCGTCCGATACGAGCTGAGGATGTTCGCTCAGCCTGGCTTCTAACAGGGCAATGAATCGCTCACCCTGGGCGCGATAATCTTCTTGGCTCTGCTCTGGGTGGCGATCGGCGTATTTATACTTGTCCAGCCAGGGCTTAAAGCCATTATCGTTTGCATCGATCAGCGCCATGGCGGCTTGTTGCTGGCCTGGCTCATGGGTGAGAAGTAGGGTGTCTTTTCCCTGCTTGGCGAGCGCCCATTGCATGATGGCCAGGCTTTCGTCGACTACGCGGCCATCTTCTAAGATCAATACAGGTACTGTGCCCTTGGGGCTGGCCACTAACATAGGCTCAGGCTTATGTTTGAGTACTATCTCTCTTAATTCCACCTCTTGCCCGGCCAGATACAGGCCCAGGCGGGCACGCATGGCGTAGGGACAACGACGAAACGAATATAAAATGGGGTAGGCCATGGGGTCTCCTTGATTGCTGGCGCTATTCTTCATGGCTTTGGCCTAAATCGCAAGTTTGTTTGCTGTTACACTCTTTGGCTGAAAATACCCCTACTTTTTCTGCCTGTTTGTTTAAGTGTGATTTAGGTAGAATTCGCCTCCATTTTGCGCTCTGGGTCACTTTGGCTAACCCTTTAAGTGTGAGAGCGTCTATTCATGCACTGGGGATTAAGCCTCAGCGAGCAGTTAAGAGGTTGATATGTCTCAGTTTGTAGTATGTGCGTTATATAAGTTTGTCTCTCTGCCGGATTTTGAAGCCCTGCAGCAGCCTTTGCTGAAGCAGATGGAAGCCTTAGGGATTAAGGGCACCTTGCTGCTGGCCAGCGAAGGGATCAACGGCACAGTCGCCGGTAGCCAGGCCGGTATCGACAGTCTACTGGCCTGGTTAGATGGCCAACCAGGGCTGGATAACATAGTCCATAAACTCTCCTTCGACGATGAGATGCCTTTCTATCGTACGAAAGTGAAGCTGAAGAAAGAGATAGTTACCATGGGGGTCGAAGGCATGGATCCCCGTAAGGTAGTCGGCACCTATGTTAAGCCTAAGGACTGGAACAAGTTGATCTCAGATCCCGAGGTGCTGCTTATCGACACCCGCAACGACTATGAAGTCAACATAGGCACCTTCAAGAATGCGGTCGATCCTAAGACGGCAACCTTCAGAGAGTTTCCCGAATACGTAAAGCAGAACCTGGACCCTAAGCAGCATAAGAAGGTGGCCATGTTCTGTACCGGCGGCATCCGCTGTGAGAAATCAACGGCCTACCTGAAAGAGCAGGGGTTCGATGAGGTCTATCACTTAGAAGGCGGCGTGCTCAAGTATCTGGAAGAGGTACAGCCCGAGGAGAGTCTCTGGGAAGGCGAATGTTTCGTGTTCGACAATCGTGTAGCGGTCAACCATCAGCTGGAGAAAGGTCAGTACGATCAGTGTAATGCCTGCCGTCTGCCGATCACAGAGGAAGACAAGCAGAGCGAGCATTATGTGCAGGGCGTGAGTTGCCCGCATTGCATCGACAAGCTATCCGAGAAGCAGCGTAAGCGTTTTGTCGAGCGTGAGCGTCAGGTGCAACTCGCCAAGTCGCGTGGCGAGAGCCATATAGGCAGCGACGTGAAGCAGGTGATCGAGCAGCGCCGTCAGCACAAGGTTGAGCGCAAACAGCGTCAGCAGCCTGAAGGCTAATAGTCTGCGCCTCTGCGCGACTAGCACTGAACCTGAGTTAAGATCGGCGCGACAATGCCCGTGAATAGAGCGCCCGTGAATAGAATGCCCGTGAATACAATGCCCGTGAATATTTGTTCCTAATATTTGTGCGCGAATATTTGTGATTAATGGCGAACAGATTCTATACTTAAAGGGCTGCTAGAGATGAGTTGCATCGGGCGACCTGTCTGCTTGATGAGCAGTATTGGTGAAGATGTAGATAGCCTTTCAGTTTTTAGAGAGTCTGAGCCAATGTATTCAGAGTAAGAAGCAAAGGCGAGTGTTGTGTTATGCAATGCTCGCTTTTTTATTGGCCGCTTTTTACTCACTAGCTAATCATATTGGCCCATAGCGAGTCGTGCGGTTTATTTTCCGCCGTGTCTTTTGCGCCCTAAGCTCTAAGCCCTAAGCCAGTCCTACTGAGTGATAGCGAGTCTTTGTCTGCTTGCCGGCTAGAGCTCGGCGCTGAGGAATCCCCTGATAACTTTGAGATAAATCATGAGATTAGAGTGAACTTGCACCTTGGAATGTGATCTGATTAAGCGCAAACAAAAACCAATCACGGACTTCCAAGGTGCAAGCGTTAACTATCTTACATCAATCTCTCTATCAACATTGCCCAGAAATTCACCAAAAGCGTCTAAATACCCTCATGGTTGCCTGCCGGGCTCTCATTGATTCAGACCGTCTTACATTGACCGCTTTAGGTCGT